>JAGWNV010000021.1 GCA_028872975.1 Acidobacteriota bacterium | reverse complement strand
TCGGGGGCTACCTCCGTCTCGAGGACCCCGACACCGTCACCCCGGTCGGCGTCGAGCTCACCCTCGAGGCCCGCCTCGGGGACCTGCTGCTACGCGGCATCATCGACCGCCTCGACGTCCTGCCGAGCGGCGAGCTCGTCGTCGTCGACTACAAGACCGGCCGCGTCCCGCCCGCCGGCCACGAGCAGCAGCGCCTCGGGGGCGTGCAGTTCTACGCCCTTCTGTGCGAGGAGGTCCTCGGTCGACGTCCCGCCAAGGTGCGACTGCTCTACCTGCGCGAGCCGGTGTGCATCGAGGCCGATCCCTCGGACCAGGCCCTCGAGGGCCTGCGCCGGCGGGCCCGGGCCATCTGGACCGCCATCGAGCGGGCCTGCGAGGCCGAGGACTTCCGGCCCAAGCCCTCGGCGCTGTGCAGCTGGTGCTCGTTCAAGACGCTGTGCCCGGCCTTCGGCGGCGACCCGTCGCTGGCGGCGTCGTGGACGGCACCCGAGCCGCTGTCGGCCGCCAGCTGATCCCGGCTCGGCGCCAGGAGCGCCCGGTCGTAGGGCAGCTTGTCGATTTGTCGATATAGGCCCGTCCTGACGGCGTTCCTTGTCGAGTTGTCGTATTAGTGGCTCGAGACCGGTATAATCGCCAAATCGACAATCCCGTTCCCGATAGGAGGACGGAGCTCCTCGAACTCCTCGCCGGTGGCCCACGATCCACCGGCCAGCTTGGGCTGTCCCTGGGCCTGACCCGGCAAGCGGTTCTCCTTCATCTGCAGCGCCTGGACCGAGAGGGGCTCGTTCGCTCCTCCGGCCGGGGTCGGGCCACACGATGGGAGCGTTCCTTCCTCCGACGCTTCTCCTGGCCGCTCTCGCCCAACCTCGCCGAGGACCGCCTCTGGACCGAGATCAAAGCCGCCAGTCCAGAGTTCGACGCCTTGCCTGACCGAGCTCGCTCGATCCTCGGCTACGCCATGACCGAGATGTTGAACAATGCCATCGACCATTCGGAGGGCACCGAGATCGCCGTGACGCGTCGGGATACCAACGGCCACCTCCTCTTCGAGGTGTCCGACGACGGGGTGGGGGCGCTCCACAAGGTGCGGCAGCATTTCCATCTGTCCAGTGAACGCGAGGCAGTGCTTCACCTCAGCAAGGGTCGTCAGACGACGGCGCCGGCCAAACACAGCGGCCAGGGCTTGTTCTTCACTTCGAAGCTCTTCGATCGATTCGCTCTTCGTTGCGAGAATCACTCCTGGTTCGTCGACAACACACGCGGCGATCAGGCCGTCGGTCCCGGGACTGGATCAAGAGGGACGCTGGTGCAGATGGAGTTGGACCCCGGGACCACCGTCGAGCTCCGAAAGGTCTTCGATCGATTCGTCGATGTCGATGCGCCGGATCTGCAAAGAAGCAAGGTCGGTATTCGTCTCGCCGAGTACGGCGGAGACTTCCTCAGCCGATCCGAGGCTCGTCGAATGGCCCACCAGCTCGCAGTCTTCGAAGAAGTCGAACTGGACTTCTCAGGTGTGACGACTGTCGGTCAGGGCTTCGCCGATGAGATCTTCAGGGTGTGGGCAGCACAGAATCCCGACACTCGCCTCATCCCGGTCCACATGAACGAGGACGTGGCATTCATGGTCGCCTGGGGCACAGGCCGCGCTGGGGCTTCGGGCTCAGAATTCGGAGACGAAGACCGCCCCACGGACTAGGTGGAGCGCGAGATCCGCCACGGGGACCAGACCGGTCAGTGTCCGGTCGGTGCCGTGGTGGTCGGGGTCGAGCCCGAGTTGCCGGTCGGGAAGCTGAGCGTCGGGGAGTTGAGCACCCGGGCGCCCGACATCTTCCATCCCTGGCTCGTCTCGACGAGGGTCAGCTGCATCTGCAGGGTGTCGGTGAAGGGCTTCGGCACCTTGTTGTTGACCGCCGTCTGGTCCACCCAGGCGTAGACCGAGGCCTGGGTGCCCTGGATGCTCTGGAGGTAGAGGTAGCGGACCTCGCCCTCGGAGCTCACCTGGGCCTGCTTGAGGGCCTGGCGGATGCTGGAGCCGAAGATCTGGTCGGCCTGGTTGACGAAGTTCCCCGTGGCCAGGCCCTGGAGCGTCTGGAACTTGGCGTCGAGGTTCTTCGGCGTGAAGTTCGTGTAGGCGACGAGGAACTGCCGGGCCACGTTCTTCACGTCCGACTGGGCCTGGTTCTGGGAGTTCAGGTTGCCCCAGGCGAGCCCGAAGAGAAGCGCCAGGAAGAGGGCGACGGCGGTGACCACCATCATCACCGGCACGAGCCAGGCCGGCCCATCGGACCGCCTTGCCCCCATCGTCGCGGCCCGGCCGCGGCGCCGACGGAAGAGCCGGCCCACCCCGGCCACGACGTGGACCGGCCGGGTGCCTCCGGGGCGGCCCTGGCGGCGTCCCGACGAGCCGGCGGGGGCCTCGAGGTCGACGTCTGCGTCGTCGAAGTCCGCGTCGTCGACGTCGTCGTGGCCCGGTTGCGGGCGGGCGCCCACCACGGCCACGCCCCGGGTTCCCCGCTCGTCCCTCCGACCTCGATCGCTCATCTGGACCTCCGTCCCTGGCGGGTGGCCGGCACCGGCAGCGGGCGGGCCGAGCGGGCCGTCCGGCGCCGCCCCATGGTCATGCCCCATCCCATCACGACGAGACCGGCCACGAGGAGTATCGGCAGGGGGCCCCCGCCGGTTGACGGTCGGAGCCGGGCGGCGGAATCGGCGGCGTCGGGGGTGGTCCCCCCGCCCCGCACCTGGGCCTGGGCGGCGGTGGCCGCCGTCACGTGCGCCTGGGGGCCGGCGGGGGTGAAGCCGGGCTGGGAGGCCGGGCCCACGCCCTGGCCGAACTCGGTGCTGCACCCCGCCCCGGGGAGGATCGTCGGCAGGGTGTGGGCCTGGAGGTAGCTGTCCCCGGGGGGCATCTGCGGGGGCAGGAGCAGCCGGGTCCGCAGCCACTCCTGGGTGTGGGTGCTGTCGCCGGAGGTGAGGGCCTTGGCCGGCCCCGCCGGGGCGAGGGCGGCCACGGCGCCGAAGAACTCCCTGTTGGTGGCGAGCGTCGTCGACAGGTTGGAGAGGTTCTCCGGCTGGGCCAGGTTCGAGTTGAGGTCGGCGAGGTCGTGGACGAGGCAGCCCAGGTTGGGCTCGTTCTCGGTGACGAGGGCGTTCAGGTCGGTGGCCGCCGAGCTGCCCTGGTCGAGCAGCGCCGCCAGGTCGGCCTTATGGGTGGCGAACACCTGGGCCAGCGCGGCGGTGTCGGCCAGGCCCTGGCGCAGGGCCCCGGCGTTGGCGGTGACCACGTCGAGGACAGGGGGGGCGTTGGCGAGGAGGGCCTCGAACTGCTGCTGGTACTGGAGGAACTCCTGGCTGAACAACTCGCTGGCCGAGGCGATCGTCTTCAGGTTCCCGCCGTTGTCGGCCAGGGCCAGGGCCAGCTGGTGCAGCACGGTGTTGAGGTCGCTCGGGGGGATGGCCTGGAGGAACTTGGTGGCCTCGGCCACCACCGTGCCCACGTCGGCCGGGGTGCTGTCGGGCGACGCCGGGACCACCGCCCCGTCTCGGAGGACGCCGGCCCGGCCCGGGCGGGTGGGGACGAGCTGGACCTCCTGCTGGCCCAGGGCGTTGGCGATCACCACGGAGGCGGTGACGTCGTCGGGCACCTTCTGGCCCGGCCCGAGGACCATCGTCACCTTGGCGCCCCGGGGCACGAGGGAGACTTGGCGCACCGACCCCACCTGGACGCCTTCGAGGGTGACGGTGAAGTTGGGCGACAGCCCCGAGGCGGTGGGCAGGACGGTGTACACCGTCGTGGTGGTGGCGAGGGGGTTGCCGAGGAGGTCGACGAAGCCGTAGGCGACGAGGGCGGCCGAGGCGGCCAGGAAGACGAGCAGGTTGACGAGGATCCGGCGGGTGATCACTTCCCGCCCTCCTTGGCCGTGCCGTTGGCGGCGCAGGTGCTGTCGGTGTTCGAGCTCGATCCCCCGCCGGGCAGGCCGCAGACGATGATGTCCTCGAGGATCTGGGCGTAGTTGTTCACCGTCACGCCGGCCAGCGCGGCGTTGTGGCCGGGAAGCTGGTCGAGGATGGTGGCGAGGTCCTGCTGGTGCTGACCGAGCTGCTGGGCCACGGCGGCGAGGGCCTTGATCTGGTCCTCCATCTGCCCGAGCCCGGTGGACAACAGGGAGTTGCCCTGCTGGGCCAGGTCGTTCAGGGACTGGAGCAGCGTTTCGAATTGCTGGGACTGCTGGGAGAGGATCGTCGTCGTCTGGGCCAGGTTGGTCACGGCCTGGGCGTCGGCCTGGGCGCTCGGGGCGAGCGACGAGTTGAACTGGTCGAAGTTGTCGATGACCGAGGTGATCTCCGAGGACCGAGAGGCGTAGCCGGACAGGATCGAGTCGAAGTCGTTCAAGAGGGTCTTCAGGTTGGCCGACTGGCCCCCGAAGCCCTGGGCGCCGTTGTCGACCACCTCGGCCAGCTGGGCGGCGTTCACGGCGCCGAACAGCTCGGCACCGGTCTGCACCAGCTGCTGGATCCCCGGCACGAATTCGGTCCTGCCGATGACCGCCCCGTCCTGGAGGGCCGGCCCGTTCGCCGAGGGTGCCACCAGGAGCACGTAGTGCTGGCCGAGGATGCTCGTCTGGGTCACCTCGGCGGTGACGTCGGCGGGCACTCCGGCGCTCTGGTCGATGGCCATGGTGACGACGGCCCGGTCGCCGTGCAGGGCGATGGCCTCGACCGACCCCACCGTGATCTTGGCATACTGCACCGGCGCCCCGGCCACGAGGTCCGACACGTCGGAGAAGGTGGCCGACGCCTGCAGGGTGGCGGCGCCTCCGCAGCCACCCAGGCCCACCGACAACCCGGCGGCGACGAGGAGGCCCCCGAGGCCACCGGCCAGGCGCTTCACAGGATGCTCCCGAAGAAGTGGACCACGCCCGTCACGCTGTGGAGGAGCCCCCCGAGGAGGCCGCCCGAGGTCGTCGTCGTGGTGTTGCTGCCCGTGGGCAAGGGCGGCAGGGTCGGTGCCGTGAGCGACGGGGCCGTCGTCGTGGTGGTGGACAGCTGCGAGGGCGTCACGTTCGACACCGCCGACTGCTGGGACTGGCTGAGCCCGGGGATCATGGCCGCGCCCTGGCCGAGCAGCGCCTGTGGCGAGGGCGGCTGCGAGCCGTTCAGGCCCAGGAGGAGGTCGGGCACGGCGGCGAGGAGGGGGTCGAAGTAGCCCGAGTCGGGGTTGCCGCAGCTCTGGAGCGTCGAGATCTGGCTCTGGCTCAGCCCCGAGGCGTGGTTGGCGAGCACCCGCCGGCAGATGCTCGCCAGCCGGTCCCGCACCAGGCCTTCGAGGACGCCCGAGGTGGTGCCGGGGGCCAGCTGGTCGTTCAGGTTGAGCCAGTTGTAGACCGGGTCGTAGGCCCGGCCCGCCGCCGTGAAGAGGGCCACCGACGACGACAGGCCCTGGTCGAGGTGCCCGAGGTTGCGGTCCAGGGTCCGGCCCACCTGGGTGATCGAGGCGATGTCGCCCTGGAGCCCGGACAGGTTGGGGTCGAGGAGGGCGGTGAGCTGCTGGCTCATCTGGGCCAGCTGGGTGATCGAGTCGCCGAGGGGCCCGCTCTCGGTGGCGAGGACGCCTGCCACCTGCTCGTAGGACTGGAGCAGCTGGCTCACCGTGGCGCTGCGCTGGCGCAGGGTGCCGGTGATCTGGGCCAGGGACCCGTCGAGCTGGCCGAGGGCGTTGCCCTTCTCGGCGAGGATCTGCAGCGTCCCCGCCGCCCCGGCGATGAGCTGGTTCAGCTGCTGGCCCTGCCCCTGGAGGTCCTGGGCCAGGTTGGTGAGGAACGCCGAGAGCGACCCGGTGTCCACCTGGCCGAGGTAGCTCTGCAGGTCGTGCAGGAGCTGGCCGATGGCCTCGGGCACCGAGGTCCGGCTCTCGGGGATCACCGCCCCCGAGGCGAGCCTCGGCCCGCTCGTGTACCCGGGCGAGAGCTCGATGGAGGGCTCGCCGAGGAGCTGCGGCGTGGTGAGGGCGGCGTGGACGTCGGCGGGGAGCGACTGGTCGCCGTCGATGGTCATCTTCACCACCACCACCCCGTTCTCCGGGGTGACCGAGGCGACCGAGCCCCGCTGGACCCCGAGGACCTGCACGGCGTTGCCGGGGAAGAGGCCCTCTGCGGTCGGGAACATGGCGGTGACCGGGTAGCCGGCCGGGTTCCCGCAGGCACTGAGGACGCTCCCGGCCACCGCCGCCAGGGCGGCCACGCCCAGAAAGGCCCGCAGCCGCGCCCCGATGCGGGCCGGCCGGCGCCGACGGGGGGAGAGGGCCCTCACACCGCCCCCGCGATCCCGTCGAGGACCTGGAGCAGCGAGCTCGACGACCCGGCGCTCGGCGACGGGCCCGAACCGGGGGGGCCCGGGGTGGTCGGCGGCGTCTCGGTGCCCCCGCTCGTCCCCGGGGCGGGCCCCGAGGGCTGGGCGCTCTGGCCCACCGGCGGGCCGCTGCGCTCGTCGCAGGGAAGCGGGTCGGGCCCGAGCACCTGGTTGAGGGCCTGGTCCAGCGCCGCGCAGTTCCCGAGGACGGCGTAGCCGTTGGCCACCCCGACGAGGTTGGCGTAGATGTTCCCCCAGTTCTGGGCGGCGTTGTTCGGCCCCGAGTACCCGATCGACGAGAAGCCCTGGACGGCCGAGCTCAGGTAGGCGACGCCCTCGGCCAGGTCCTCCTGGTGCTTGTCGAGCACGGCCAGGACGGCCTGGAGGTGCGAGAGGAGCCCCTGGAGCTGGGGCTGGTTCTGGCCGATCAACGTGGCCGTCTCGGTGGCGAGCCGGTCGGTGCCGACGATGAGGGCGTTCAGCTGGCTCGAGCGCTGGGCCAGGCCGTTCACCACCGTCGTGAGCTGATCCACGATCCCCCCGAGCTGGCTGTCACGTGACGACACGGTGGAGGCGAGCTGGTTGGCGGCGTCGATGAGCGTGCCCACCTGGGACTGGCGCTGGTCGATGGCGCTCGTGAACTTGCCGAGGCCCGAGATGATCTCCGACACCTGGACCTGCTTGCCCTGGGTCACCTGGGCCAGGGAGGAGAGCAGCTGGTTGAAGGCGGCCACGTCGCTGTGCTGGAGCAGGGTGCCGGCGGTGTTCTGGAGGTCCTGGAACTCGACGGGGATGGCGGTGTCGGTGATGGTGGCGCCCGCCGCCAGCGGGTGGGCCCAGCCGGTGCGGGGCTCGAGGGACACGTCGAGGACGCCGAGGACGGTCTGCACCTTCACCTGGGCGGCGGTGTCCTGCGGGAGCGTCACCCCGTGGTCGATGGCGAGATCGGCGACGACGGCGTCGCCCTTCACGTGCACGGCGCGCACCGTGCCCACCTTGACGCCGGCCAGCGACACCTCGGTGCCCTTTCCGATGCCCGCCGCGTTGGTGAGCCGGGCGTGGATGGTGTAGGCGGGCGTGAACACCGACCGGTTGAGGAGGATCACCCCGAGGACGATGGCGGAGGCGACCACGACGGCGATGGTCCCGATGATCTTGGGGTTGCGCTCGGTGAAGGACCTCACGACGCGCTCCCGAGGAAGTTGCCCTGTCCGGCCAGCATCTGCAGCGGCGCGTCGAGGCCCACCGTCGGCGCCGCCCCCGGTGCGCCTGCTCCCCCGGCCCCGGCCAGGGCGCCGAGGAGGCCCTGGCCGCTGGCGGGGCTGGGCAGTCCCGAGGACGGCGGGGAGCCGAGCGGTCCCGAGCCGGCCGGGGTGTAGGTCGGCTCGTAGTAGGCGCAGGCCGTCTCGTCGGCCAGACAGGAGTAGACGATCTGCACCTGGAACCACTGGCCGTAGGCGGAGATGTCGGTGTAGGGGGCGAGCCCCGAGCCCAAGGTGGAGAGCCCCTCGCTCAGCGACCCGGCGTGGCCCTGGATGTCGGCGGAGACGGCCTGGAGGTTCGAGATGGCGCTCGAGAGCGATCCCGAGGTGTCGCCCTCGAGGGTGGCCACCTGCTGGGCCACGGCGGCGAGGTTCCCCACCGTCTGGTCGAGGAGGTCGTTGCGGCTGGCCAGGGACTGGGAGATGGTGTCGAGGTTGTCGACGACCTGCCCGAGGTCGGCCGAGCGCTGGGACAGGGCCCCGAAGACCTGGTTCATGGAGTCGACGACCTGGCCCACCTGGGTGTCGACCGAGCCCACCGTCTGCGACACCGACGCCGCGTTCTCGATGAGCTGGTCGATCTGGCCGGTGTCGCCCTGGAGGGCGCCGGCGAAGGCCTCCACCACCTGGTTGGCCGCCGACGGCTTGAGGGCGCCGAGGAGGGGCCCGAGCGAATTGAGAAGCGCCCCCACGTCGGCCCCGGCCACGTACTGGCGCAGCGAGATGGTCGAACCCGGGGCCAGCGTCCGGGTGGAGTGGCCCGGATAGAGATAGAGGTACATCTGGCCGAGCACGTTGTGCCACTGGGTCCCCACCTGGGTGTCGGCGGGCAGGTGCACGTTCGAGTCGACGCTGAAGCGGACGACGGCGTGGGCCCGCTCCACGACCACGCCGGTGACCTCGCCCACGGTGACGCCGGCGACCTTCACGTCGTCGGAGGGGGCGAGCCCGGTGGCGTCGGCCATCTCGGCGCTGTAGCCGACCCGGTTCGAGAAGAACGAGATGTTCCCGATGCGCGCCGCCAGGGCGGCCAGCACCACCAGGCAGACGAGGGCGAAGACGAGGACCTTGAGCCCCGTCGGCCGCAGGACGCCGCTGTGGCGGAACCAGTGGGTCACCCGCCGCCCCATCTGGGCGAGGGCGGTCACGACCCACCCCCGAGGAGGAGGTGCAAGACCCCGCTCAACCCGGTGGGCTGGGAGGGCTGGGGGGCGGCCAGCCCCTCGTAGGTCTGGGTCTGGAGGTTGGTGGCGGCCTGGGAGGTGCCCGGCCCGGCCGGGGGGGCCGGGGCCGGGGCGCCCGGGCCCTGGGCGGCCTCGAAGGCGGCCATCTGGCTCGAGCAGTCGAGCGGCGAGCCTGCCCCCTGGAGCGCCTGCTGGAGGGGGGCCAGGAACGCCATCCCCGGCTGGGCGGGCGCCAGCAGCCCGCAGACGAGCTGGTTGATGTCGCTCAACATGATGAAGGTGTGGAAGTAGCCGAAGTGCGACCCGTCGGCGAGCGTCTCGGCCGGGTCGTAGGAGTGGGCGAACTTGGTGAGGTAGACGGCGAGGCCGGAGATGACCTGGCCGATCTGGTCCTGCTGGACGAGCAGCACCCGCGACACGTTGTCCCCCGCCGCCAGGAGTGTCTGGATGTCGGGGTGGTAGGCGGCGAGGAACTGGGCGAAGTTCTCGGCGAAGGGGGCCAGCGTCTGGAGCAGCCGGGCGTAGGACTTCGCCTGGGCGTTGAACGCCGGGAGCGCCACGTTCGATGCGGAGGCGATGGCGTTGAACGAGGGAGCCGTGGGCGCCAGGGCGGCGCTGAACCCCGACAGGGAGTCGAGGGCGGCGAGCTGCTGCGGGAGGGTGTTGTCGAGGAAGTCGGCCAGCTTCACGCCCTCGGTGATGCTCGCCGCGATGGTGGGTCCCTCGTTCTCCGACGCCTGGGCCAGGTTGGAGACGATCGTGGAGAGGTCGGGGGCGTCGATCTGGGCCAGGAGCGGGTCGGCGGCGGCGAAGAGGTCGCCGATGTCGGAGGAGACCGAGGTGGCGGTGATGGTGGACCCGGGGCCGAAGTACGGCCCGTGGTCCCCCGTCGGCATCTCGATAGCGATGTTGTCGGCGCCGAACACGTTGATCGGCAGAAGTGTCGCCGTGGCGTCCCGGGACACCTCGAAGCCGTGGTCGATGGCCATGGCCACCTCGGCCCGGCCGTGGTCGAGGGTGATGGTGGTCACCCGCCCGACCTGGACGCCCCGGTAGGTCACCTCGGAGCCGGCGTGCAGCCCCTCGCCCGACGTCGAGAAGGACCCGGTGAGGCCGTAGGCGCCGGAGAAGGCGCCGTTCGAGGCCTTCACCACGACCACCACCACGGTGACGGCGACGACCGCCGCCACCACCACCGCCCCGGCCCGCAGCCCCTGGCGGATCATCCGACCAACCTGGCCGTGGTGCTGGCCCCGCCGAACATGACCGTCGACAGCAGCAGGTTGAGCAGCACCACGGCGATGATCGAGATCCGGATGGCCCGGCCGGCCGCCACGCCCACCCCGGCGGGACCGCCCGTGGCCCGGTAGCCGTAGTAGCAGTGGATGATCGTGACGGCGACGGCGAAGACCATGGCCTTCAGGAACGAGTAGACGATGTCGAGCGGCGGCAGGAACAGCTGGAAGTAGTGCTGGTAGACGCCGGGCGAGAGGCCGAAGAACTTGGTGACCACCAGGCCGGTGGCCAGGTAGCTGGCGAAGAGGGCGGCCAGGTAGAGCGGGATCATGGTGACGAGCGCCGCCCACACCCGGGTGGTCACGAGGTAGACGAAGCTGTCGATGCCCATCACCTCGAGGGCGTCGATCTCCTCGGAGATCCGCATGGCGCCCAGCTGGGCCGTGAACCCGGCGCCCACCTGGGCGGCCAGGGCCACCCCGGCCACGAGCGGGGTGATCTCCCTGGTGTTGGCCAGCGAGGAGATGACGCCGGTGAAGGCCTGGGCCCCGATCTGCTGGAGCCCGGTGAAGCCCTCGAGACCGACCTCGGTGCCGGTGAAGAAGGCGATGGACATGACGACGAAGAACATCCCGCCGCCGATGACGAGGGCCCCGGTGCCGATGGTGATGTCGGAGATGAGGGTGGTGATCTCCCGGCGGTACTTGAGGCCGCGGGGCAGCTGGACGAGGACCTTCACGTAGAAGGCCAGCTGGTCGAAGGCCTGCTCGAGGACCCCCGACAGGCTGGAGGCGGCCGCCGAGACCTGCCGGCGGGCCACCTCTGCCGCCGGCGGCGGCGGGGCCAGCACGGCCGCCCCGTCGGGGGGCGGGGGCGGAGCGGGAGGCGGGGCCGGGGACATCGTCAGATCGCCTTCTGGGGGATGAAGTTGAAGTAGACGATGGTCAGGACGAAGTTGACGAAGAAGGCCAGGACGAAAGTGATCACGACCGCCTGGTTGACGGCGTCGCCCACGCCCTTGGGGCCGCCCTTGGCGTAGAGCCCCTTGTAGCAGGCCACCATGGCGGCGAGGAAGCCGAAGACGGCCGCCTTGAACAGCGCCATCCAGAGGTCGGCGAGCTGGCTCAGCTCGGAGAAGGTGGCGAAGAAGCTCGACTGGGTGATGTGGATCGAGGTGGTGCCGAAGTACAGGCCGCCGGCGATGCCTGCCGCGCTCACCACGCCGTCGAGGAGGACGGCGATCACGGTGGCGGCCAGCAACCGGGGCAACACGAGTCGGTGCAGCGGGTTGACGGCCATGACCTCCATGGCGTCGAGCTCGTCGCGGATCCGCCGGGAGCCGAGATCGGCGCACATGGCAGAGCCGCCGGCGCCGGCGATGAGCAGGGCCGTGGCCACCGGGGCCTGCTCCCGCACCACGGCCAGCACCATGGCGGCGCCCAGCTGGGACTGCGCCCCGATCTGCTGGAGGAGCGACCCCACCTCGAGGGCGATCACGATCCCGAAGGGGATCGACACCAAGATGAGCGGCAGGGTGGTCACCCGGGCCAGGAACCAGCACTGGTCCAGGAACTCCCCCATGGGCAGGCCGCGGCGGAACAGCAGCCGCATCGCCTCCAGGGCGACGGCGAACATCTTCCCGATCTCGTGGACCAGGCTGGTGACCTTGTCGCCGACCGGCGTGGTCACCGTCGTCACCGCTCACCCCCTTCCGGCCCTGCCTCGAGTGGCCGCCCGTCGTCCCTCGTTGCGCGGCGTGCCGCCTCGAGCAGGCGCCATGCCCCCCTCGGCCGCCCCACGTCCGGCCGGCTCCGGCGCAGACGAATTCCCATCGGCGCCTTACCCAGGAAACGTGAGAATCGAAGCCTCCTTGTGGTGGGCCCGCCACGCCGGCCTGTGTCTCCTCAGCCCGGGGAGGCCTCGGGAGGGCCTCTCGGGGGAAGGTGAGCCGCCCCCGGAACCCCCGTCGGGCTGGTGCTCGGATACCGGGCGCAGCGGCCTCGGTCACCCCCGTTGACGCCGGGGGTGCCTGCCTCCGTGCGGGGGGCGGAGGCTCGGGAGGCGCCTGGGGGCCCGGCGGCCGATCCTCCTGGCCCTCAGATCCTCAGGTGCTCAGAGATCCTCAGGTGCTCAGCGATCCTCAGGCGCTCAGAGCCCCGACGTCAGGCCGCCCGTCAGTCCCGTCACCGTGTTGACCGTGTTGTTCACGGTGGTGGTGAGGCTCGGCGTGGTCGACGTGGAGGACGAGGACGTGGGCGAGGTCAGCGTCGACGTCGTGGTCTGGACGCCCTGGACGACACTCGTCACCGTGCCGGTGGGGTCGGTGGCGGCCCCGACGGGGTTGGAGACGATGTCCTGCACTGCGCCCTGGAGGGTCGTCGTGCTGCCTCCGCCGCCGCAGTTCGTGGTGCAGGTTCCGCCACCGTTGTCGTTGGTGTTCGTGCCGCCGGTGTTGTTGCCACCGGTATTCGTGCCGGTGTTCGTGGTGTCGGTGGTCTTGGACCCGCCACCCCCGCCGCCACCCCCGCCGCCGGGTGGGTTCACGGGCGTGGCCGAGCCGGGCACGGTCACCGGGAGGGCCGGCGCCGAAGGGGGGAGCGTGCTCGGGACCACCGAGGCGGCCACGCTCCAGGGGTTCACCGCCGAGAGGGGCTCGCTGGAGGTGGCGGGGAGCGGGGCGCTGGCGGCCACCGCCGGGGGCGGCAAGAGGACCGGCACGGCCTCGAGGATCCCGCCGAAGACGGCCCCGAGGAGGAGGCTGGCCGCCCCCCCGAAGGCGATCCCGCTGCGACCGAGCCAGCGGTGGAGACCATTGGGCGTCACGATCTCGTCGAGCCCGACGCCCTCTTCCTCCATCCTCAGGCACGCGTTGTGGAGCACACCGCTAACCATGACTGACCTCCCAATCCGTGATGACAACGCTGAGCCCGTGAATTGCTTCCGTTACCGTTTCGTCATATGTGCCGGGGGCGGCCCCACCCGACAGGCCGACCACCGTGGTGAGGGTGACCGAGGTGGGCTTCGAGCCCACCGCCGTGATGGTCACGTCGAGGGGGGCGTCGTGGGCCGTGACCGAGGCCCCCGACAGGGCGGGGGGCATGGGCAGCCCGGGGGCGACGTCGTTCCACCAGTCGCTCCGATGGCCGCCGGCGGCGTGCAGCCCCCCGAAGTAGGCCGCCAGGGCGGCGTTCTCGACGGCCAGGGGGGCCGGCGACTGCCCCCAGGCGCTGTCGGGCGTCCCCCGCAGCTGGAGGGTGCCCATGGGGGCCGTGTTGGTGCTCAAGGTGAGCCCCTGGGCCACGAGGTCGGCCGGGGCCGGCGTCGTGTAGTTCGTCGGCCAGCTCTCCGGGACGTGGTTGGCCGAGGCCTTCTTCGAGCTCTTGACGCTCGTCTCCTGGGCCTCGACCAGGTACCGGTTGGGCGTGTACCAGAGGGCGTTGGTGGGCCAGCAGGTGTCGAGGACCAGGCCGTTGCCCGCCGCCTGCGGGACCGGGTCGCCCGCCTTCACGATGGTGTGGCCGGTCACCTTGAAGACGTCGGTGGTGCAGCCGACCTCGTACTCGACGAGGTCCCCGGGGGCGAGCTGGTCGATGTGGCCGAAGTAGCTCACGTCGTGGGCCAGGAGGACCGACGTGCCGGCGGTGCCGGGGAACGGCGTCGAGTCGGCGTGGCCGATGGCCACGTTCAGCTCGGCGTCGTCGGTCCCCTGCTCCACCGGGGCCGTGACCGCCAGCTTCGGCATCGACAGGACCCCGGCCAGCTGGCCGTCACGGTCGGGGGCGGTCGGGGCACAGGACCCCTTGCCGTGGCCGAGCGAGTTCTTCGCCGACCGCAGCAAGGTGTCCTGCCCGTGCGTGGAATGGATCTGCCATCCGAGCCGGTATCCGAGGACGCCGAGCGCGCCCCACACGAGGACGAGCCCGACGCCTACTCGGATCCAGCTCCAACTTGTCACCGACGCCCCCGGTCCGGTGCTGGTGGCCGGTGACTACCGGCTGACCTTCGTGACCAACCGGGCCACGACGGGCACCTCCCGCATCCGGGGCCAGGCGATGAGCCCGCCGCCCAGAGCGGCCAGGACGCCGATCAGCGGCAGCGAGCCGGCCCACCACTCACCGGTGTGGACCGAGGTCGGCGAGCCGCCGGCCTGCGTCAGCACGGGGGGAACCGTGCCCGCCGTCGTCGTCACCGTGGTGGCCTCCGTGGTGGCCGCACCGGAGGCGGTGTTCGAGGTGTTGACGCCACCGAGGTTGGCCTCGATGACCGGGCCGCCGCCCGGCGCCTGCGTCGGGAGGATCGACACCTCGAGGCCCGAGCCGGCCACGCCGCTGCCGGTGGTGTTGGCCGAGGCGAGCTGCAGGGTGAGCAGCTGGCTCAGCGGCGAGTTGTCCAGCTGGCTGACGCCAGAGGAGGTCTGGCCGCAGCTCGGGATCTCGAGCGGGTCGGGGAACGAGCTGCTCACCGTGTGCAGGCTGTCGAGCAGGGTGCCGGTGATCACGATGAGGCCCGAGTCGAACCAGTTCGTCCACCCGCTCGAGGAGCCGCTGCCGGTCGTGCTGCAGGCCGTCGAGGGCGGGGTGCAGCCGGTGCCCTCACAGGACACGGCCGTCGCCGAGGGGATCTCCACCCGCAAGAGCGGCTCGTTGCCGTTGTCGAGACCGGGGAAGACCGAGACGTCGACCGACGAGGAGTGGGCCACCGACTCCACCATCTGGGCGCTGCTCACGACCTCGGAGTAGGCGTTCCCGAGGTTCACGGTCAGCGAGGGGTTGGCCGAGTTCAGGATCTGGGTGCAGGCCGGCGCCAGGATCTGGCTGCCGAGGGTCGGGATCTGCGACAGCCCGGTGCACAGCTGGTTGAGGCCGCTGCCGTAGAGCTGGTTCAAGATGCCCTGGAGCGACACCGACGCCGTGGCGATGTCGCCGACGCCGAGGGCCTGCGGGCCGGCCGGGGTGGTGCTCGGCGCGTCGACGGCAGCGTGGGCGTAGCCGCAGCCGAGGCCGACGAAGAGGCCGACGCCGCTTTGGACCTGGCCGCCGCCCTGGGCGCAGTCGTTCGGGTAGGAGGGCCCGCCCACGTCACCGTTGCCGCCACCGGACCCGCCGTTGCCGACAGGGTCGCCGGCGCTGCCCGAGGCGTCGGACGCCGTGTAGGGAGCCCCCTTCGAGCTGTCCACGCCGGCCGAGGCCGGGTTGCCGGTGAGCTGGGTCGAGAGCAGGAAGCCCTGGCCGGTCGCCGACGCCGTCTCGGTCGGCGAGTTGGCGCCTGCGGCGAAGTTGTAGGTGCCCGAGGCGGACGCCGTGCCACCGGTCAGCTTCGTGCCGGCCAGCGCCAGGTAGAGCCCGGCGCTGCTCGCCGAGACCTGGTAGCTGCCGTTGTTGCCGGGCAGCACCGTGTCGGCATAGGCGGTGCCGCTCGAGACCACGGCCATCACGGTCACGGCTGCGACACCAAGGGTGCACAGCTGTGCCGCACGCACACGCAGGCGAGCGCCCCTGGTGCGAACCTTCGTACGGAACAGTCGAGCCATCGTCGTGCAGATCCTCTCCGTGCTTGGGACTCCACCAGCTCTTCTCTTTTGCGCACCTCGCCAAACCTCCGCCGAGCGCGCCACTGGCGAGCACTCTGCATAACCGCACTCCGCGCGGGACCTTGCGGTGGCGTGCCCGGAGACGGCGACGAGGGCCCCTGGGGCCGGTCACCGTCCGCACACGCCGGGCTCGCCGGCGGGCCCGGCCGGCGGCCCCCGGCACTCGCCGCTCCGCCCCGTGGCCGAAACGGCCGTGGAGGGCAATTGGGGTTGCCCCGCCGGCCCGGGCGGCGGTTACCAGCCGGTAAGCACCACGGGTGTCCTTATCACGACATTTCGTGGTCAGCTACGACCGCGGAGGGTGCCACAGATGGACATTGGCGGCCCGTTGAGTACTCTTAGTGGTGGGCGAGGGCGGCTGGACCAGGGATCTCGGCCGATCGCGACCCTGCACCTAGCCAAAATTGACGAATTGAGAAGGGTTCCGTGAGGCTGGAGGCGGGTACCCGTTTTCCAGGCGTAGGGCACGAGGGGGGGTCGGGGGGATTGACAACGCTTCTCACGGGTGGGGCGACCCGAGGTCGCGAGGCGCTCGACGACGACGTCGACCTGGCCCGCGACCGCGCCCTCGTCACGCGGGCCCAGAGCGGTGACCGGGCCGCCTTCGACGACCTCTACATGCGGTACTACCGCCGGCTGTACCGCTTCTGCCTGCGCCGGCTCCACGACACCCACGAGGCGGAGGACGTCGCCCAGGAGGCCTTCGCACGCTCCTGGCGGGCCCTGCCCACCTTCGGCGGCGACCGCCGCTTCTACCCCTGGCTGAGCGTCATCGCCTCCCATCTCTGCACCGACGTCCTCCGGCGCCGCAACCGGTCGACGCCGGTCGCCGAGTTCCACCAGTCCAACGTGGCCAGCACCGAGGACGGCGGCGAGGAGCTCATGGTGGCCGCCGTCGACTCCGAGATGGTGGCCCGCGCCTTCACCCGCCTCTCCGACCGCCACCAGCGGATCCTCAACCTCCGCGAGGGGTCGGGCTGGTCCTACCAGCGCATCGCCGATCACGAGGGCGTGGGCATCACCGCCGTGGAGACCCTCCTGTGGCGGGCCCGTCAAGCCTTGAAGCGCGAGTTCGCCACCTTGGCCGGCGCCGAGGGCCGGATGGGCGCCTGGCTGGGCGGGGCGCTCTCGCTGGCCGGGCTGCGCCGGCTGTTCCGGCTGCCGGCTCGCACCATGCACCGGATCAGCTCGACCGGCGCCCAGGGAGCGGCCGTCGCCGCCGGCTCGGCCGTGGCGGCCACCGCCATGGTGCTCGGCGCCGCCCTCTCGGTGCCGGCGCCCTCCCACGGCATCGGCTCGGCCCTCCCCGGCGCCCTCGGCGCTGCCGGGAGCGGCCTGGTCGGCGCCAACCTGCCCTCGTCGGGCGGCTCCTCTGGGGCCGGCGGCGCGGTGGCCGGCGGGCCGGGATCCTCGGGCGGCTCGGCGGGTCTCTCGGTCCCCGGCGGGGTCCCGTCGGTGCCGAGCGGGTCGGGACTTCCCGCCAACCCCCTCCGGGCGTCGATCCAGCAAGCCGGGGGCACCCTCCAGAACGTG
>JAGWNV010000288.1 GCA_028872975.1 Acidobacteriota bacterium | reverse complement strand
CCCGCTGGGACCACGGCGTCACCCTCGACGGCGCCCGGATCGGGGTGGTGGGCACGGGCTCCTCGGCGGTGCAGATCACCGGCGCCCTCGTCGACCGGGCGGACCAGTTCCGGCTGTTCCAGCGCACGCCCCAGTGGGTGCTCCCCGTGACGAACCCCGAGATCGACGCCGAGAAGCAGGCCGCCTACCGGGCCGACCCTTCGGCCATGGCCGCTCTGCGGGACCAGCTCGGCACCATGTTCGAAGAGGGCTTCGCCAACGCCGTGGTGGACGCCGAGTCCACCCAGGTCCTCGCCCTCCAGAAGATGTGCGAGGACAACCTGGCCACCGTGGCCGACCCCGACCTCCGCCGGAGCCTGCGGCCGGAG
The DNA here is from genome assembly GCA_028872975.1 of Acidobacteriota bacterium. Taxonomy (GTDB): domain Bacteria; phylum Actinomycetota; class Acidimicrobiia; order Acidimicrobiales; family UBA8190; genus UBA8190. The sequence goes on along the minus strand of JAGWNV010000288.1, from coordinate 2,726 downwards.
TACCGGGCCGCCTGCAAGCGGCTCGTGCTGTCGCCGAACTTCTACGAGGCCATCCAGCGCCCCCATGCCCAGCTGGTCACCGACGCCATCGTGGGCGTCGAGCCCGCCGGCGTGCGGACGGCGGACGGCACCCTGCACGAGCTCGACGTCCTCGTGCTCGCCACCGGCTTCCGGGTCGACCGCTTCCTGCGCCCCATGGAGGTGATCGGGCGCGACGGCCTGCGCCTCGACGACGTCTGGACGCCGCGTCCGTGGGCGTACCTGTCGGTGTCGGTGCCCGGCTTCCCCAACCTGTTCATGTTGAACGGCCCCAACGGGCCGGTCGGGAACTTCTCGCTCATCGACGTGGCCGAGCTCCAGTTCGACTACGTCATGCAGCTCGTCGAGCTCCTGGCCACCGGCCGGGCCCGGGAGGTGGCACCCGAGCCCGAGGCGGCGCGGCGCTTCGAGGAGTGCCGCAGCGAGGCCGCCGCCCACACCATCTGGGTGACGGGGTGCCGCAGCTGGTACCTCGACGACCGGGGCCTCCCGGCCGTGTGGCCGTGGACCTTCACCCGCTTCCGCCAGGAGATGGCCCGGCCCGAGCTGGCCCACTACGAGCTCGTCGGCTGACGCCGGCGTCCCGGGCGCCGGGCTCAGCCGGTGAAGGTATAGCTCCCCTGGCTGGACCCCGCCGGTGAGGTGACCACGACGGCGACGGTGCCGGCCGGCTCCGCCGGGGAGCGGGCGATGATCTTGGTGGCCGACTTCACGACGAAGCTCGTGGCCGGGGTCGACCCGAAGACCACCGAGGTCGCCCCCCGGAGGTCGCGGCCCTTGATCACCACGCGGGCGTCGCCGGCCGAGGTCCCCGAGCCCGGGAGCAGCTCGGTCACCACCGGCTCGGGAGGGCCGACCCTCCGGATGACGTTGTTCCCGTTGTCGGCGACGAGCAGCTCCCCCGTCGGCGTCACCGACACGCCGGTGGGGCCGTTGAGCGAGGCGCGCCTCGGCTTGCCCCCGTCCCCGCCGTAGCCGGGGGCGGCGGCGTCGCCCACCACGGTGTAGATGTCACCGGCCCGCACCCGCATGTGGTCGTAGACGCCGGTGAAGGCGGCGATCATGCGGATCACGCTGTTGGTGGAGTCGGCGACCAGGATGTCGCCCGAGGAGTCCACCGCCACCCCCATCGGATCGGCCATCTCGGCGGCCGCGGCCGGGTGGCGGTCCCCGCTGTAGCCGCCGGTCGGGTTGCCGGCGATGGTGTAGATGTCGCCGGTCTGCATGGCGATGCCGTAATAGGTGCCCGCCGACCCGGCCACCACGCGGATCACGTTGTTGATCCCGTCGGCCATGACCAGGTTGCCGGCGCCGTCCACCGCCACCCCCGAGAGGGGCTCCAGGTCGAGGGCGGCGGCGGTGGCCGGCCCGCCGTTGCCGCTGTAGCCGAAGGTGCCGTTGCCGGCGATGGTGTAGATGTCGCCCTCGACCACGCTGTGGCCGAAGTCGGTGCCGGTGTTCTGGACCACGAGGCGGATCACGTCGTTGTTGGTGTCGGCGAACACCAGGTTGCCCTGGGCGTCGAAGGTCACCCCGTCCGGTCCGGAGAGCATGGCAGCGGTGGCCTGGCCGCCGTCGCCGAAGTAGCCGTCCTGGTTGTCCCCGGCGACGTCGTAGATGTTCCCGGAGACCATGTAGACGCCGAAGTACACGCCGGTGGCGTGGGGGAGGAACCGGACCTCGTCGTTGATGGTGTCGGTGATGGCCACGTCCCCGGCCCCGTCCAGAGCGACCCCGCTCGGGCCCCACAGCTCGGCGGCGCGGGCCGGGCCGCCGTCGCCCCCGAAGCCCCCGACCCCGGTGCCGGCGATGGTGTAGATGTCGCCCTTGGTCATGGCCAGGCCGTAGGCGGTCCCCGTGGACCCGGCCACGGCCCTGATCACGTTGTCGTTCTGGTCGGGGACGACGATGTCGCCGGCCGGGTCGACGGCGGCGGTGAGGGGATCGCCGAGCAGTGCCGCCGAGGCCCCCACGCCGTTGGCGGTGTAGGCGTGGGCGCCGTCGCCCACCACGGTGGTGACGATGTCGGCCGGCACCCGCGAGCCGTAGCTCGGTGTCCCGACGAGCAGGGACGCGACCAGGACGACGAGGGCGCCCCCGGCAGCGGGGACCCCGGGGAGAAGACGGGCGCCTCCGGCCCTGCCCCAGCGGTGGCCGGACCCCCTCAACTGCCCTGGCACGCCGACTGGGAGATGGCGGGAGGCACCGAGCCGTCGGCGCAGTAGGTGGTGCGGTTGACGATCTGCCAGCCCCCTCCGCTCCCGGCCAGGAGCAGTGTCCCCTTCCCCCCGGTGAACGGTGGTGGGCCGGTGATCGTGACGAGGGCATAGGCGAAGGCGCCCGAGCAGCCGAAGCTCGTCACCGCCGCGTAGCGGTTGTAGCGGCCCACCACGGCGGCGATGGCGGCGCCGTCGCACGGCGGAGGCGCCGCCGGTGCCGTCGTCGTCGACGGCGGCGCCAGGGTCGTGGGGGTCGACGTCGTGGTCACCGACGTCCGCCGGTCGGCGGCACTGGTGGGGCTTCCGCACGCCGCCAGGGTCAGGAGCACCAACGTCGATCCGGCCCACACCACCACGCGCGTCCACACGCCGCGAGTCTCTCATCGAAAGCCCCGTGCCGCCGGTGCAGCGTGCACACGCACGTCCCCACCGCCCACCGGGCCGTCATCAAAATTGAGGAACCGACGA
>JAGWNV010000020.1 GCA_028872975.1 Acidobacteriota bacterium | reverse complement strand
GGCGGGTTGGCAGCGGCGACGGGGGCCGTGCCTAACCTGGGCGGGTGGCAGGAGACGACGGGGCCCGGCTGACCGACTCGGGCATCGAGGTCCGGCCCCTCTACGACGAAGCGGACCTGGCCGGCTGGGACCCGGCCGAGAAGCTGGGCCGGCCCGGCGCCGCCCCCTACACCCGGGGCATCTACCCCTCGATGTACCGGGGCCGGCTCTGGACGATGCGGCAGTACGCCGGGTTCGGGTCGGCGGAGGCCACCAACGAGCGGTTCAAGTTCCTCCTCGCCGCCGGCCAGACGGGGCTGTCGTGTGCCTTCGACCTGCCCACCCAGATGGGCCTCGACTCCGACCACCCCCGGGCCGAGGGGGAGGTGGGGAAGGTCGGGGTGGCCATCGACTCCCTCGAGGACATGCGGCTCCTCCTGGCCGGGCTCCCCCTCGACAAGGTCACGACCTCGATGACCATCAACGCCACCGCCGCCATCCTCCTGCTGCTCTACGAACTGGTGGCCGAGGAGCAGGGAGTGGCGGCGGCGTCGCTCGGGGGGACGATCCAGAACGACATCTTGAAGGAGTACGTGGCCCGGGGGACCTACGTGTACCCGCCCCGGCCCTCGATGCGGCTCATCACCGACACCTTCGCCTACTGCGCGGACCGGCTCCCGAGCTGGAACACCATCTCCATCTCCGGCTACCACATCAGGGAGGCCGGGGCCACGGCGGTGCAGGAGATCGCCTTCACCATCGCCAATGGGATCGCCTACGTGGAGGCGGCCAAGGCGGCCGGCCTCGACGTCGACGCCTTCGCCCCCCGGCTCAGCTTCTTCTGGAACGCCCACAACAACCTCTTCGAGGAGATCGCCAAGTTCCGGGCCGCCCGGCGGATGTGGGGCCGGATCATGACCGACCGGTTCGGGGCCACCGACGAACGGTCCAAGCTGCTCCGGTTCCACACCCAGACCGGCGGCTCCACCCTCACCGCCCAGCAGCCCGAGAACAACATCGTGCGGGTGACCGTCCAGGCCCTCGCCGCCGCCCTCGGCGGCACCCAGAGCCTCCACACCAACGGCTACGACGAGGCCCTCGGGCTCCCCACCACCAAGGCGGCCAAGATCGCCCTCCGGACCCAGCAGATCCTCGGTCACGAGTCGGGGGTGGCCGACACGGTCGATCCGCTGGCCGGGTCCTACTACGTCGAGAGCCTCACCGACGAGGTCGAGCGGCGGGCGTGGGAGTACCTGGGGCGGATCGACGACATGGGAGGGGCGGTGGCGGCCATCGAGGCCGGGTTCATGCAGGGTGAGATCGAGCAGTCCGCCTACGCCTACGCCAAGGCCGTCGACGACGAGGAGAAGATCGTCGTCGGGGTGAACCGGTTCACCGACGAGGAGATGGAGCCGGCCGAGGTCTTCCCCATCGACCCGGACTTGCAGCGGGCCCAGATGGCGAGGACCCGGTCCGTGCGGGCCGCCCGGCACCAAGGCGAGGTCGAGGCCGCCCTGGCCGCCGTCCGGGCCGCGGCCCGGGGGAGCCAGAACCTTCTCGTGCCCATGCGGGGCGCCCTCAAGGCCATGGCGACCCTGGGGGAGGTCTCCGACGTCCTCCGGGAGGAGTTCGGGGTCTACCGGCCGAGCTGAGCCTGGCCTCCCTCGAGGAGGTGGTTGCGGAGCGCCGGCGTCGTGGCGGCGTCGACGGCCGTCCAGGCCATGGCCAGGGCCCCGTCGAGGACGGCCCGGTCCGCCGAGGCACCGACGGCGGCGGAGGCGAAGGCTGGCTCGTGGATGACGGCGCCGGCCGAGTCGATGCCGATGAGGGGATGGATGGTGGGGAGGGCCTTCGAGACGTTGGCCATGTCCGTCGAGATGGTGGGGACGGCGCTGCCGGCGTCGTCCGCCTCGAACCGCCGGCCGAGCTGTTCGGCGTTGGCCCGGTAGGCGGCGAGGAGGGGCCCGTCGGCGACGTAATCGCTGTAGCGGGGCGAGAGGTCCTCGATGTCCAGGCTGCAGCCGGTGGCGATGGCGCCCGCCTCGAAGCACCGCTCGATCCTGCTGCGGAGGACGTCGAGGTCGTCTGTGGTCCGGGCCCTGATCATGAACCGGCCGGCGGTGTGCTTGGGGACGATGTTGGGCGCGTCCCCTCCCTCGGTGACGATCCCGTGGACCTGGTCGCCGGGGGAGAGGTGCTGACGGAGGAGCCCCATCGCCACCTGGGCGACGACGAGGGCGTCGGCGGCGTTGAGGCCCTTGCGGGGGGCGGCCGAGGCGTGGGCCTCCCGGCCGGTGTAGCGGACCTCGATGTGGTCGACGGCCAGGCAGACCGCCCCCAGCCGGTCCTCGTGCCAGGGGTGGACCATCATCGCCGCGTGGGCCCCCTCGAAGGCGCCCCGGTCGAGGAGGAGGACCTTCCCGCCCCCGCCCTCCTCCGCCGGTGTCCCGAGGACGGTCACGGTGAGGTCGAGGTCGTCGGCCACTGCGGCGAGGCCGATACCGGCCCCCACGGCGGCGGCGGCGATGAGGTTGTGGCCACAGGCGTGGCCGACGGAGGGCAGGGCGTCGTACTCGGCGCAGACGACGACCGAGAGGGACCCCGAGCCTGCGGTGGCCCGGAGGGCGGTGGGGATGTCGAAGACCCCCACCTCGACCTCGAGGCCGGCGGCCCCGAGCACCCGGCCCACGGAGGCAGCGGCGTGGTGCTCGGCGAAGCAGAGCTCGGGATCGTCGTGGATGGCCCGGCTCAGCTCGACGAGGGCGCTGCGGTGGGGCTCGAGGGCGGCACCGGCGGCCGCCTTGGCGGGGGCCGCCTCGCCCACCGGCGGGCCGCCGGGCGTCATTCGACGACGGCCACCACGTCGCCGGCGCCCACGGAGTCGCCGGCCGAGACCTTCACCTCCCGGACGGTCCCCTCCTTCTCGGCGGCGATGGCGTTCTCCATCTTCATGGCCTCGAGGACGCAGACGGTCTGGCCCACCTCGACGACGTCGCCCACGGCGACGAGGACCTTCACGATGGTGCCCTGCATGGGGACCGTCACCGTGCCCGAGCCGGTCCCGGCGTCGGTCACCCGGGGCCGGCTCGTCCGGGGGCCCGTCCTGGCGCCGGCCGGGGCCCCGGCAGCGGCCTCGGGCACCCAGAGCTTCACGGTGTAGCGGCGGCCGTCCACCTCGGCGGTCACCTCCCGGAGAACCCGGGGCTCCGGCTCGTCGGCGGGAACGGCCGGAGGCGCTTGGCCGCCCAGGGCGGGAAGGGTGGTGAGGTCCACCCGGTCCTCGACCCAGCGGGTCGAGTGGCGGGCCGCCGCGAAGTCGGGGTGGTCGAGGATGGCGAGGTCGGCGGGGATCGTGGTGGCGACACCCCGGACGACGGTCTCGCGCAGGGCCCGGAGCATCCGCCGCCGTGCCGCCTCCCGGTCGGGGCCCCAGACCACGAGCTTGGCCACCAGGTTGTCGTAGTACTGGCTGACGGTGTCGCCCGACTCGTACCCGGCGTCGAGCCGGACGCCCGGTCCACCGGGGGGGACGAGGAGGGTGATGCGGCCCGGCGAGGGGGCGAACCGGCCGCCGGTCGGGTCCTCGGCGTTGATCCGGACCTCGATGGCGTGGCCGTCGCGTCGGAGGTCCTCCTGGGAGAACCCGAGGGGCTCGCCGGCCGCCACCCGGAGCTGCCACTCGACGAGGTCGAGACCGGTCACCAGCTCGGTGACGGGGTGCTCCACCTGGAGCCGGGTGTTCATCTCGAGGAAGAAGAACTCCCCCTCCTGGTAGAGGAACTCGACGGTGCCGGCGTTCACGTAGCCGCAGGCCTTGGCGACCGTCACGGCAGCGGCCCCCATGGCCTGGCGGACGTCGTCGGGGAAGTCCGGCGCCGGGCTCTCCTCGATGAGCTTCTGGTGGCGCCGCTGACAGGAGCAGTCGCGCTCGCCGAGCCAGAGGGCGTTGCCATGGGTGTCGGCGAGCACCTGCATCTCGATGTGCCGGGGCCAGTCGAGGTACTTCTCGAGGTAGATCTCGGGGCGGCCGAAGTAGGCCTGGGCCTCCCGCTGGGCGGACTCCATGGCCTCGGCCACCTCGGCGGGGTCCCCGACCACCTTCATCCCCCGACCCCCGCCACCGAAGGCTGCCTTGATGGCGACAGGCCAGCCGTGGGTCTCGGCGAAGGCCGTGACCTCGGCCTGGTCGGTCACAGGCTCGGTGTGGCCGGGCACCCCCGAGACGCCGGCCGCCTCGGCCGCCCGGCGGGAGCTGATCTTGTCGCCCATCACCTCGATGGCCTCGGGCGGGGGCCCCACGAAGACCACCCCCTGGCCGGTCACGGCCCGGGCGAAGTCGGTGTTCTCGGAGAAGAAGCCGTAGCCGGGGTGGACGGCCTGGGCGCCGCTGCGGGCGATGGCGTCGAGGATCGCCTCGGTGTTGAGGTAGCTCTCGGCCGCCGTCTGGCCCCCCAGGGCGTAGGCCTCGTCGGCCAGCCTCACGTGGAGGGCGTCCCGGTCGAGCTCGGAGTAGACGGCGACGGTGGCGATGCCCAGCTCCTGGCACGTCCGGATGACGCGCACGGCGATCTCGCCTCGGTTGGCGATCAGGACCTTCTCGAACACGCCTTGCCTCTCTCGGTCTCGTCTCTGTCCCGGTGCCGCGGGGTGGCTCTGGCCGGGGAGGGAAGTACCACACTGGCACGCCACCTAGGGTGGCTGCCATGTCCGACTCGGGCTCCGGCGGCGTCGGGGAGTGGGCACCGGACCGGGTCGAGGCAGGCCCGGTCGGGAGCCGGTTCGGCGAGGTCCGGTGGTTCGCCGAGATCGACTCCACCAACCGCTATCTCCTCGACGTGGCCCGCCGGGCGCCGGTGGCCGGGCTCGTCGCCGTCGCCGACCACCAGCGGGCCGGCAAGGGGAGGCTCGGCAGGCAGTGGGAGGCGCCGGCGGGGACGGGGCTCCTCGTGTCGGTCCTCCTCCTCCCCGCCTTGCCCGTCGAGCTGCTCCATCTCTGCAGCATCTCGGTGGCCCTCGCCGCCGCCGACGCCTGCCGGAGGGTGGGGGGGGTCACGCCCTCGCTCAAATGGCCCAACGACCTGGTCGTGGGGAACCGGAAGCTCGGGGGGATCCTCGCCGAGTCCGTGCCGTCGACGGCCGGGAGCGGGCGTGCCGTCGTCGTCGGCGTCGGGCTCAACGTGTCGTGGCCACCCGGGGAGACGGGAGCGGGCGACGCCGCGGCGGCCGTCCCCGAGGACCTACGGCGTCACGCCACGTCGATCCTCAGGGAGACGGGCGCCGGGATCGACCGGCACGTGCTGTTGAGCGAGCTGCTCGAGGGTCTCGACCGGCTGCTCGACGCCGTCGAGGGCGAGGAGGGCCGGCGCAAGATCGTCGAGGACTACCGGCGTCGTTGTGCGACCATCGGCCGGCGGGTCCGAGTCGAGCTCGCCGACGGAGCCATCGGCGGCACCGCCACCGAGGTCGACGCCGCCGGACGTCTCGTCGTCGTCGACGGTGCCACGATCCACGTCGTGGACGCCGGTGACGTGATCCACCTGCACGGGGGGCCCGAGCGGGGCTCCTGAGGCGGTCGTCTACGATGGCCGCTCGTGAACATCCTCGTGACCGGCGGCGCCGGATTCATCGGGTCGAACTTCGTCCGCTACTGGGTCGATGAGCATCCCCAGGACCGGGTCGTGGCGCTCGACGCCCTCACCTACGCCGGCAACAGGGCCAACCTCGACGACGTGGCGGACCGTGTCGGATTCGTCCACGCCGACGTCTGCGACACCGATGCGGTCACCGCCGCCCTCGAGGAGCACGCCGTGGACACCGTGGTGCACTTCGCGGCCGAGTCCCACAACAGTCTCGCCGTCCTCGACCCGGCCCGGTTCTTCAAGACCAACGTGCTCGGCACCCAGTCCATGCTCGAGGCCGGCCGGCGGGTCGGGCTGCACCGGTTCCACCACATCTCCACCTGCGAGGTCTACGGGGATCTCCCCCTCGACACCGACGAGGCCTTCGCCGAGGACGACCCCTACCGTCCCCGGACGCCCTACAACGCCTCCAAGGCCGGAGCCGACCATGCCGTGCGGGCCTATGCCGAGACCTTCGGGACGGCGGCGACGATCACCAACTGCTCGAACAACTACGGGCCCTTCCAGTTCCCAGAGAAGGTGATCCCGCTCTTCACCGCCAACGCCCTCGACGACAGGCCGCTCCCGCTCTACGCCTCCACCCAGAACCGCCGGGAGTGGCTGCACGTGATCGATCACTGCCGGGCCATCGACGCCGTGCTGCAGCGGGGGAGGATCGGCGAGACCTACCACGTCGGCAGCGGCGTCGAGGCGAGCATCGCCGAGATCGCCGACGCCGTCCTGGGCGCCCTCGGCAAGCCCGAGACGCTCAAGACGATCGTCCCCGACCGGCCCGGCCACGACCGCCGGTACCTCCTCGACACCACCAAGATCAGGACCGAGCTCGGGTGGGAGCCGACGGTGCCCTTCGAAGGGGGGCTCGCCGAGACCGTCCAGTGGTACGCCGAGCACCGGGACTGGTGGGAGCCGCTTCGGGACCGGGCCCCTGTGGTCGAGACGTCCTGGGCGCCCACGCCGGGCTGAGCCGGCGGCCCGTGCGCGTCCTCGTCACGGGTGCGGGGGGCCAGCTCGGCCACGACGTCGCCGACGTCCTGGCCGGGGCCGTGCCGCCGGGGGGCCGTCCGGCATCGTCGTCGGTCCCCGTCGCCGAAGAGGTGGTGGCCGCCGACCGGGCCCGCCTCGACGTCGCCGACCGGGGGGACGTCATCGCCGCCTTCGAGGCCCTCCGGCCCGACCTTGTCGTCCACTGCGGGGCCTGGACGGCCGTCGACGCCTGCGAGGCCGATCCCGGCCGGGCCTTCACCGTCAACGCTGTGGGGACCCGGAACGTGGCCGAGGCCGCCCGGCGTCACGGCGCCCATCTCGTCTACGTGTCGACCGACTACGTCTTCGACGGCACCTCGGACCGGCCCTACGTCGAGTGGGACAGGACCAACCCCCTCTCGGTGTACGGCCGGAGCAAGCTCGGGGGCGAGATGGAGCTGGACCCCTCCGCCACCGTCGTCCGGACGTCATGGGTGTGCGGGTTCCACGGGGCCAACATGGTCCGGACGATCCTCCGGCTGGCGTCGAACCCGGGGACCCTCCGGTTCGTCGACGACCAGCGGGGCAGTCCCTCGTTCACCGCCGACCTGGCCGGTGCCCTCGTGCTCTTGGGCCGGGAGCGACTCCCGGGCGTGTTCCACCTCACCAACGACGGGGTGACCACCTGGTTCGGCTTCGCCCGGGCGGTGCTCGAGGCCGCCGGGGAGGACGCCGGTCGGGTCGAGGCCATCGCCACCGGGGACCTCGACCCGCCCAGGCCCGCCCCCCGGCCCGCCAACTCGGCCCTCGACAACCAGGCCTGGCGGTCCCTCGGGATGCCGATGCTCCCCGCCTGGGAGGACGCCCTCGAGCGCCTGGTGGGGGCCTTCGCCGCCGAGTCCGTCCCCGGCTCGTGACCGGCGGCGGGCAGCCGGGCACCGCCGGCGGCCCCCGGTCTGTCGGCGCCGTGGTCGTGAACCACGACGCCGGCGAGGCCCTCGCCGCCTGCGTCGGTTCCCTCCGGCGCGAGGGGGTCGACGAGGTCGTCGTCGTCGACAACGCCTCGACCGACGGATCGGCCGACCGGCTCCTCGTCGCCGACCCCGGTGTCCTGTTGGTGCGGGCCGTGGACAACCTCGGAGACGGGTCGGGGGTCAACCGGGGGCTGCGGGAGGGCGACCGGGCGCTCGTGCTCGTGTGCAACCCCGACGTGGTGGTGCACCCGGGCGCCCTCGGCGCCCTCGTCGACGCTCTCCTCGAGGACGACCGCACCGCCGTCGTCGGACCCTGCATCCTCGAGACCGACGGGAGCCGGTATCCCTCGGCCCGGCGGTTCCCCTCGTGGCTCGACGCCGCCGGCCACGCCCTGTTCGGCATCGTCCGTCCCGACAACCCCTTCACCGGCCGGTACCGGATGACCGATCTCGACACGGCGCGTCCGAGTGTCGTGGACTGGGTCTCGGGGGCCTGCTTCCTCGTCCGCCGGTCGGTGCTCGAGGAGCTCGGCGGGTTCGACGAGCGGTACTTCATGTACCTGGAGGACACCGACCTCTGCTGGCGGGTGGGAAAGGCCGGGTACCGGGTGCGGTACGTCCCCGGAGCCACCGTCTCGCACCTGCGGGGACACTCCACGGCCCGTCGGCCCTACCGGATGCTCGTGGCGCACCACCGCTCCGCGTTGCGGTTCGCCGCCACCACGACGACAGGCTGGCGGCGGGTCGGCCTTCCCGTCGTGGCCCTGGTCCTGGGGCTGCGGCTCGTGGTCGCCACTGCCCTCCGAGCCCTCGGAGGCGGCCCCCGGGCGGCCCGGGACCCGGAAGCGGGCAGAGTAGGGTGACGGGCCGACCATGGCACGGACAGACACAGGACGATGGGTGGCCCGCGCCGCGGCCACGGGCGGAGGCCGGACCTACCGAGGGCACCGACCCGTGCGCTGGTACAGCGCGCTCGTCCTCATCGTCCTCCTCGGCGTCGCCCTCATCGCCTACAGCCGCTACGAGCGCCAGCACCCCTCGGCGGGCTCCCAGCCTGCCATCGGCGCCCACTGGTTCCAGGCGCTCGCCTTCGACATCTGCGGGTCGACCCAGCCGAACCTCCCTGCCAACCCGAACCAGACCGCGGCACCCCCGGGCCTGCGCACCACCGGCGACGGGGTGATCGTCGTGAGCCCCACCAAGTCCTCGGAGGTCGGTCCGAACGCCACCTTGGGCAAGTTCGTCTCGGAGTACCCCAAGCTCTCTCTCACCCCCACCTCGGTCAGGCTGCCCGGCAAGACGTCGCACCGCAACGGCGACGCCTGCCCGAGCGGGACGCCCGACGCCGGCAAGAAGGGAGAGCTGCGGGTGAAGGTGTGGCCGAGCTTCACGCCGCCGGGATCGAACAACCCGTTCTTCCCCTCCGACCCCACCACCTTGAAGCTCGCCGACGGTCAGCTGATCACCGTGGCCTTCGTGCCGTCGGGGGCCTCGATCCCGAAGCCCCCCGCCGCCGCCGTCTCGGCCATGCTCCAGGCCCGGGCCGCGGCCGCCCAGAGCAGCTCGTCGACGACCCTTCCCACGCCGGTCCCGACGACCACCCCCACTCCCTCGACGACGCCCCCGTCGACCACCACACCGAGCTCGGCGCCGACGACGACCAAGCCGTGAAGGCGGTGGTCCTCGTCGGGGGTGAGGGGACCCGTCTCCGCCCCCTCACCTACACCACGCCCAAGCAGCTCCTCCCCGTCGTCGAGGTCCCGATGCTCGAGCGGGTGGTCTCCGCCCTGGCGTCCCACGGGGTCGACGAGGCCGTGCTCTCGATCGGGTACAGGCCCGACGCCTTCCTCGCCGCCTATCCCGAGGGGACCGTGGCCGGCATCCGGCTCTCCTACGCGGTGGAGCCCGAGCCCCTCGACACCGCCGGGGCCATCCGGTTCGCCGCCGAGCAGGCCGAGGTGCAGGAGACCTTCCTCGTCGTGAACGGCGACGTCCTCTCCGATCTCGACGTCTCGGCCCTCGTCTCCCTCCATCGCCGCAGGGGGGCCTTGGCGACCATCGCCCTCACGCCCGTGGAGGACCCCTCACGCTTCGGGGTCGTGGTGACGAACGAGGAGGGCGGCGTCGAGTCCTTCGTCGAGAAGCCCCCGCCCGGGAGGTCCCCGAGCAACGAGATCAACGCCGGCACCTACGTCTTCGAGCCGGAGGTCGTGGCGGGGATTCCCGGCGGCCGGAGGGTGTCGGTCGAGCGGGAGACGTTCCCGGCCCTGGCCGCCGAAGGGACCCTCTACGCCCTGTGCTCCGACGCCTACTGGCTCGACACCGGCACGCCGGAGGCCTACCTGCGGGCCAACGCCGACCTCCTGGACGGCACGCGGGCCGGGCCGCCCGCGCCCGGGGCCCAGGAGGTGGCGGCCGGAGTCTGGACCATGGAGGAGGCGACGATCGAGGGGACCGTCCGGGCCCCGAGCCTCGTGGGCGCCGGGGCGGTTGTGGAAACTGGGGCCGAGGTCGTAGGTACGGTCGTGGGGGCGGGAGGCCGGGTCGCCGCCGGGGCCCGGGTGGGGCGGTCGGTGCTCCTGCCCGGCGCCCTCGTCGAACGGGACGCCACGGTCCGGGGGTCGGTCCTCGGTCACCGCGCCCGCGTGGGCGCCGGCGCCGTCCTCGATCCCCTCACCGTCGTGGGTGACGGCACCGAGATCGACGCGGGCAGCCGGCTCGCCGGCGCCCGGGTGCCGGCCGTCGCCTGAGCCGTCGTCGGTACGAGGACGGGGAGGAGGGAGAAGATGCGGGCACTCGTGACCGGCGGGGCCGGCTTCATCGGGTCGACCCTCGTCGACCGGCTCCTCGCCGAGGGTCACACCGTCGACGCCGTCGACGACCTGTCCACCGGGTCCCTCACCAACCTCGGTGACGCCCGGGCACAGCGGCGACACGGGTTCAGCTTCCATCAGCTCGACATCCGCTCGGGGGAGCTCGTCGAGCTCATGGCCCACCGGCGACCCGAGGTGGTCTTCCACCTCGCCGCCCAGGCCGACGTGCGCGTGTCGGTCCAGCGGCCCGTCTTCGACGCCGAGGTCAACGTGCTGGGGACCATCCGCGTCCTCGAGGGCGCCCGGGCCGCCGGCGGCGCCCGGGTCGTCTTCGCCGCCAGCGGTGGGACCCTCTACGGCGAGCCGGAGGAGTCCGAGCTCCCCGTCCGGGAGTCCCACCCCCAGCGGCCCCTGTCGCCCTACGGAGTCTCGAAGAAGGCCGGGGTCGACTACCTCGTCGCCTACCGGGAACTCCACGCCGTGGAGTGCTGCGCCCTGGCGCTCGCCAACGTGTACGGCCCCCGCCAGGATCCCCACGGCGAAGCCGGGGTCGTCGCCATCTTCGCCTCCCGGCTGATCGGCGGTGAGCCGGTGACCATCTACGGCGACGGCGAGCAGACCCGTGACTTCGTCTACGTGGACGACGTCGTCGACGCCTTCGTGCGGGCCGCCACCCGAGGCGGTGGTCTGCTGCTCAACGTCGGCACCGGCCGGGAGGTCACGGTGAACACCCTGGCATCGGTCATGGCGGCCCGGGCCGGGGTCGACGTCGCGCCGGTCCACGCCCCGGAGCGACCCGGCGAGCTCCGCCGCAGCGCCCTCGACCCCGAACGGGCCGGGATCCACTTGGGGTGGCGGCCCTTCACCGAGCTGGCCGACGGCATCGACGCCGTCCTCGAGTTCGTCCGCGCTCGCCCGACCTGACCCCGGGGACCTGCCGGCCCGACCTCGCGGCCCGACCTCGGCGCCGGCGTCAGCGGAAGAGGTCCTCGGCAGGCGGCCTGACCACCTCGGCCCGCACCGACCCCTGACGGAGCCACCCGGCGTCGACGCCCCGGACGATCGCCACCGGCACCCGGGCCGCCTTGCCCATGACGAGGTCGGCGGCCGAGGCGATCTCGTCGGCGACGCAGACCTCGGTGGCCTGGAGGGTCCGGCCCCGGTCGTCCTCGGTGCCCCGGAGGTCCACGACGGCGGCGACGCCGGCGCAACCGATGGCGACGTCGGTCACTCCCTGGCGCCAGGGCCGGCCGAAGGTGTCGGAGACGATGACGGCCACCTCGGCGCCGGTCCTGGCCCGCAGGCCGTCCCGGATCCGCCGGGCCGACCGGTCGGGGTCCTCGGGCAGCAGGGCCGCCCATCCGGCGTCGACGTTGGAGAGGTCGACGCCGGCGTTGGCGCAGACGAAACCGTGGCGGGTCTCGGTGATGACGAGCTCCCCGCGTCGGCGCAGCACCCGGACCGACTCCTCCTCGACGAGGGCGAGGCGGGCGGCGGGGTCGTCGTGGTCGAGGGGGACCAGGCGACCCTCCACCTTGGAGACGACCTTCTGGGTGACCACCACCACGTCCCCGTTGCGGAGGGAGGCCCGGTCGGCGATGAGGGTGGCGAGGTCCTCGCCCCGGCGGACCTCCCCGATGCCCTCCACGGGGATCAGCTCGATGGTCATCTCGTGGATCCTTCCCGGCCTGCGGCCAGGACGACCTCGGCGAGGGCGGCGGCCTCGGAGGGCCCGTGCATGACGGTGGGGGCGACGACGCAGCGCAGGCCGCAGTCGGCCACGGCCCCGGCCAGGTCGGCGTCGACCTCGTCGACGACGAGGCACCCGGCGATCTCCGCGTAGCGACGGGCGACCCCGACCACCGAGGGCTCCTCGCCGAGCTCGGCCAGGAGCCTGTCGGCGGGTCCCTTCAGGGCGGCCCCCCCGACGATGGGGGAGACGGCGACGACGGTCGACCGGCGACTGCGGAGCAGGCCGGCCACACCGGGGACGGCCAGGAGGGGGCCGAGGGAGACGACGGGGTTGGAGGGGCAGATCACCACCGTCTCGGCATCCTCGATGGCCTCGAGGACGCCGGGCGCGGGCCGAGACTCGGCGGCGCCCTCGAAGTGGACCGATGAGACGGCCACGGCGTGGCCGAGACGGACGAAGTAGTCCTGGAACCCGACCCGGCGGCCGTCGGCGGCGAGGACGAGGGAGGTGCGGACCGGGTCGTCGGACATGGGGAGGAGCCGGATCCGGACACCCATGCGGGCGGCCAGGTCGGCGGTGACGGCGCTCAGGGTGGCGCCCTCGGCGAGCCGCTGGGTCCGGTAGAGGTGGGTGGCCAGGTCACGGTCGCCGAGCTGGAACCAGGCGTCGCCGCCGAGGTCCTCGAGGGCGGCCATCACGGTCCAGGTCTCCCCGGCCAGTCCCCACCCCCGGGCCTCGTCGTTGCGGCCGGCCAAGGTGTAGGTCACGGTGTCGATGTCGGGGCTGATGTGGAGCCCGTGCAGGACGGTGTCGTCCCCGGTGTTCACGACGGCGGTCAGCTCGGCGGGGTCGGTCACCTGGACGAGGCCCCGGAGCATCCGGGCCGCCCCCACACCGCCGGCCAGGGCGGCGATCACCGACGGCGACCCCGTGCCGGTGCGCCGAGGAGCTCCCGGTAGATGGCCCGGGTCTCGGCGGCGGCGCGGTCCCAGGTGAAGCCGGCGGCGCGGGATGTCCCTGCCGAGACGAGGGCCTGGCGCCGGGCCGGGTCCCCGGTGACGGTGCCGAGCGCCTCGGCCCAGGCCTCGACGTCGGTCGGGGTAACGAACAGGGCGGCCTCGCCGGCGACCTCCCGCAAGGCGGGGATGTCGGCGCAGACGACCGGTGTCCCCTGGACCATCGCCTCGAGGACGGGGAGGCCGAAGCCCTCGTGGAGGCTGGGGAAGGCGAAGCAGGCGGCGCCGGCGTAGAGGCAGCGGAGCTCGTCGTCGTCCACCGCTCCGAGGACCCGGAGCCGGTCGCCGAGGGCGGCGAGATCGGCGTCGGAGAAGAGGTGCTCGTCCTTCCAGCCGGCCGGGCCGGCGAGGACGAGACGAAGGGGGGCGCCGTCGCTGCCGTCGCGGCCGACGAGGCGGGCCATGGCGGCCACCAGCGTGCCGACGTTCTTCCTCGGATCGAGGCTCCCCACCCAGAAGACGTAAGGGGCGTCGTCGAGACCGCGCCGGGAGAGGACGTCGGTCACGGCGACCGTGTCGGCGAGGTGGTGGTCGACCCCGTGGTGCACGACCCGAATCTGCGACCGGCGAATGGGCGAGTGGGCGGCGATCTCGTCGCCGGCGGCCTCGCTGGGGGCGATGACCACATCGGCCGACCGCGCCGCGCGCCGAACCCCGGCGACGTGGAAGCGCCGGCCCCGTCTCGGATAGGCCTCTGGGAAGACGGCGAAGCCGGCGTCGTGGACGGTGACGACGAGTGGGACGCGTCGCACGGGAGGGACCGCCACGGAGGTCGCATGTATGATCTCGGCCGACCGAATCGCTTTCGACAGCCCCTGAGGGGCGGGAGCTCCCAGCGTGTTCCAGGCGTCGAAGAGCAGCGGGCGGGGAAGGGGCAACCGGACCGCCCGGCTCGCGCCTATGCCCTCGAGCCCGTGTCGGCGGAAGGTGGCGGCGATCTCCTCCCGGCGGTGCCAGGCGAGGAAGGGCACCACCGTGTCACCGGCCCGGGCGATCTCCGCCGCCAGCCGCGCCGTGTACCTGCCGGTCCCACCGGGCGCGCGGTAGAAGAGCTGCTCGACGTTGATCGCCACGCGCACGAAACGGGTCCTTTCGGTCCAGCCGGCGGCCGAGCGTGGGGGATCGGACCACGCGCTGCTGCGTATGGTACGTGTCCTGGCCGCGGACGGTTGGGAGTGCCACGTGGTGTTCCCACGCCCTTCGCCCCTCGCCGCCGCCTTCGAAGCCGCCGGTGCCGGCGTGCACGTCGTGCCCATGCGGCGGCTCACCCGCAGCGGCGATCTCGGGTACTACGCCGGCTATCTCGCCTTGTGGCCGGTCACCGTCTTCCGCCTGGCCCGGCTCGTCGTGGGCCTCGGCATCGACGTCGTCCACTCCAATTCGCTCCACTCTCTCTACGGCTGGGCGGCGGCGGCGCTGACGAGGCGTCCCCATGTGTGGCACGCCCGGGAGATCGTCGTGCAGTCCGACGCCGCCCTCCGGTTGGAGCGGTGGCTGGCCCGGCGGTTCGCCACTCGGGTCCTCTGCGTGTCGGGGGCCGTCGCCGCCCAGCTCCGGGGACGCCACGTCATGGTCGTCCACGACGCCCTCGGGCCCGAGGACGGGTTCTCGCCGAACCGGGCCGGCCACTTCCGTGCCCGGGTCGGGCTCTCCGACGACGTGCCCTTGGTGGGAGCGGCGGGCCGTATCGACACCTGGAAGGGCTTCGACGTCCTCCTCGACGCAGTCCCCTTCCTGCACGGGCTCCGACCCGAGGCCGCCGTGGTCGTCGCCGGTGACGCCGTCCCCAACAAGGAGCGGTACGCCGAGGAGCTGGCGAGGAGAGCGGGGACGGTCCCAGGGGTGCACTGGCTCGGCCCCCGCGACGACATGGCGGAGCTCCTGGCGGACCTCGACGTCTTCGTCCTGGCCTCCACCGAGCCCGAGCCCTTCGCCGCCGTGCTCGTCGAGGCGATCGCCTCCGGTGTCCCGGTGGCGGCCACCGACCACGGCGGATCGCCCGAGATGCTCTCGAGCCTTCCGGGCGACCGCGCCGCCCTCTTCTCCCCCCGCGATCCAGAGGCGCTCGCCGCCGCCGTGGCCTCCCTCCTCCCCCCGGGACCGTCCGATGCCGACCGTCGGCGCAGGCGGACGGGCCGGTTCGTGGGCGACCCGGCCGCCTTCGCCCGGGTCTTCGACCAGGTGCTGGCCGAGTCCGGCCGGTAGAGCCGGGGTCAGCCTGACGACCGCCGGTCGGCGTCGGCCTCCCGGTAGAGGGTGGCCAGGGCCGACCCGCAGGCTTCCCAGGTGAACCCCGCCGCGCGCCGGAGACCGGCGGCGACGAGGGCGGCACGCCGGTCGTGGTCGTCGAGGACGCCTGCCATGGCCCCGGCCAGGGCGTCGCCGTCGCCAGCCGACACGAGGACCCCGGCGTCGCCCACCACCTCGGGGATGGATCCCACGTCGGTGGCGACCACCGGGACGCCGGCGGCCATGGCCTCGAGGGGTGGGAAGCCGAAGCCCTCGTAGAGCGACGGGTAGGCGAGGAGGGCGGCGCCGGCGAGGAGGGCGGCCAGCTGGGCGTCGTCGAGGTAGCCGGGTCGGACGACCCGGGCGTGGAACCGCATCGCCTCGACGGCGTCGTCGAGGGCGGCAGTGCCCCACCCCGGTGCGCCGGCCAGCACGAGGGCGAGGTCGGGTCGTCCCGCAGCCACCCCGTCGAAGGCCCGGACCAAGGTGGGGAGGTCCTTGCGGGGCTCGAGGGTGCCGATGGCGAGGACGTAGCGGGTCGTCCCGGTGGGGAGGGAGACGCCGGCATCGGCGACGGTCCGGGCGCCGGTGGCGGACGCCGGGGTCCCGGCGGTGTGAAAGGCGTGGGAGGGGACGCCGTAGGGCACGAGGCGGACCCGGTCGGCCTCGGCGCCGAGCTCGGCCAGGACCTCCTCGACGACGAACCGGGAGGGGCAGTGCACCCAGGCGCCCTCGGCGACGGCCCGGCGGACGAGGGGGGCGTAGACGAGGGCGGCGGGGGAGCAGAGCTCGGGATAACGGACGAAGGTGAGGTCGTGGACGGCAACGACCCTGGCGGCGCGGCGCGACGGGGGGACGACGAAGTTCGTCCCGTGGACCACGTCACGGGGCCCGATGAACCACTCCACGGGGGGGAACGGAGCCCGGAGCCAGGCGCGGTGGAGGGGCCCGGCGGGCATGATCCGCTGCTCCCACCGGACGGTGGATGGCAGCGCGGGCGGCCGCTGGCCGCGGTTGCGCCAGGTGACGGCGAAGGCCGAGACGTCGAGATCGGCCCTGGCCGAGAGGGCGGCGAAGGCGCCCGAGCAGAAGGCGGCCACCCCGGCCCGGCGACCGAAGAGGGGGGTTGCGTCGAGGGCGACCCGGAGCCTGTCCCCACCGGCCCGACGACGTTGCGCCGAGGTGGTCACCGGCGGAGCCTTGCACAACGGGCGCGACGGCCCCGGGCCCTCGTCACGGTCGGGGGCCCTCGACGGCCCGGCGGTACATTGCCGCTGTGCGATCCCTGGTGACCGGCGGGAAGGGGTTCGTCGGGACCTGGTTGACCGCGCACCTCGCCGAGCTCGGCGACGAGGTCGTCGCCATCGACCACGAGATCGACGTCACCGACGCCCAGGCGGTGCGGTCCGCCGTCCTCGACGCCGGTCCCGAGGCCATCTACCACCTGGCCGGCCGGACCCACGTGGGGCAGTCCTGGACCGATCCCTCCGCCGTCTTCGAGGTGAACGCCGTCGGCACCCTCCACGTGCTCGAGGCGGCCCGGGCCTGCGAGCCGATGCCACGGGTCCTCCTCGTCAGCTCGGCCGAGGTCTACGGCATGGTGGAGGAGTCGGCGCTGCCCGTCGGCGAGGACGCCGGGCTCGCCCCGGTCACGCCCTACGCGGCGAGCAAGGTGGCGGCCGAGTACCTCGGGGTCCAGGCCCACCTCGCCCACGGGCTGCCCGTCATCCGGGTCCGTCCCTTCAACCATGTGGGCCCCGGCCAGTCGACCGGGTTCGTCGTCCCCTCCTTGGCCGAACGGATCGTCGAGGCCAAACGGCACGGGGTGCGGAGCCTGCCCGTCGGCAACATGACGGCCAGGCGCGATCTGACCGACGTCCGCGACGTCGTCCGCGCCTACCGGCTCCTCGTGGAACGGGCGCCGGCGGGGGAGGTCTACAACGTCTGCTCCGGCCGGGCGGTGTCGGTGGAGTCGGTGGCCCACCGGATGCTCGAACTCGCCCAGGTCGACCTCGAGCTCGTCACCGACCCCGCCCTGGCCCGGCCCGTGGACGTCCCGGTCATGTGCGGTGATCCCACGAAGCTCGAATCGGTGACGGGTTGGGGGCCCGAGGTCGACCTCG
>JAGWNV010000019.1 GCA_028872975.1 Acidobacteriota bacterium | reverse complement strand
GGCCCGTCGACTTCCGCCCGGGCCGGCCTGACCCTGGCCCTGGCCCTGGCCGCCCTGACCCTCGCCCTTACCCTCGCCGCCCTGGCCCTGGCCGCCTTGGCCTCCGCGGCCGCGGCCGCCCCGGGAGCGGCGCCGGCGTGCGCCGCTCTGGGCCCCGGAGGAGGAACCGGCCGACGGGGGGGAGGTGTCTCCCGACCCCGAGGCGCCATTGGCCGACTCAGTTCCCGAGGCGACGTCGTCGTCGCCCTCGACCACCGCCGTGGAGGCGCCGCCCCCGCGGGCCTGCCGGCTGCCGCCTCGGCGCTCCGGGGCGCTCCGACGGGTGCGGCCCCGCTTGGGGCGGGGACTCGTCGGCGCCACCCGGGCCCGCACCCGGGCCTCACCGCGCATCCGACCGAAGAGGCCCGGCCGGGGCTCGCTCACCACCACGAACTCTGCGTCACTCTCGTCCACACCGAGTTGGTCCAGCGCGGCGTCCTTGGCCTCTTCGACCGTCCGCCCTGTCGTCTCCACCCACTCCATCTCTCAGCGAGCCTTTCTCGTCCTCTTGGGCTTCGAGGGGGGCTGCGGCTTCGCCGCGCCTCCGTCGCCGCCCGACTTCCCCTGGGGACCGCCCGGCCGTCCGGCGCCGTTTCCCCCGCTGGTGCCCGGAGCCCGGCCGGGCGGGGGTGCCCCACGCTTGCCCCCCGGCTGCGGGGTGCCGCCTTGGGTCTTGGGGCCGCTCCGGGTCTTGGGTCGATCCGGCGCGCCGGGCTCGCCCGGTCCTGTTCCGGCCTGGAGGGCCTGCTGGCGGGCTTGCTGGGCCTCGATGGCCTGGCGCTGGGCGTCGGCCAGGCGGTCCATGAACGACTTTCGGCGTGGCGTCCCCCCCGACCCCGACACCGTCTTCTCCACGGGCTTCGAGGCCCGCTCGAGGACGCCCGAACGGAACACCGCTTCCTGGATCCCGATCCGGCACAGGCTCGACACAATGAAATAGATGTTCACGCCCGCGGAGATATTGATGTAAATGACTGCGAAAATCAGCGGCATATACCGCTGCATCATTTGGGCCTGTGGGTTGGCCTGAGCCATGGCCGGGTTCCGGCTGTTCAGCTGACGCATTTGGAGGTACTGAAGGCCGATCGCCACCACGATCAGCAGCGCATAGGGAAGCCAGCCCACCCCGGTGTGGTGGCCCAGGACCCGCTGGGCAAGGTCGATGCCGAAGGCGGGCATCTTCCCTTTTGCCTGCACGAGGTTCTTGTAGAGGTGGGTGCTGTGGCCGATGTAGCGAGGCGCCGCCGTGACCACCCCGTGCACCTTGACGGTATTCGTCAAGCCCCGGATGACGTCATAGAGGATGATGAAGACGGGGAACTGGATGACCATCGGCAGGCATCCGCCAGCCGGATTGACCCCATGCTCCTTGTAGAGATTCATCATCTCTTCGTTGAGCTTCTGGCGATCCCCCTTGTACTTCTGCTGGAGCTTCTTGAGCTCGGGGCTCAACCGCTGCATGGCCACCATCGACCGGGTGCTCTTCACGGTGAGGGGGGCGGTCACGATCATGACCACCACCGTGAGCAGGGCGATGGCGATGGCGTAATTGGGGACGAGGGCGTAGAAGAAGGCGATGAGCCAGGCCATGGCCTGGAAGAGCGGCTGGAAGATCTTCCCGAGGGTGCTTCCGAGGACGGGGACGAGGGCGGTCATGGCGGGCCTCTCAGTCCGGCACCGGGTCGTGGCCGGAAGCGCCCAGGGGGTGGCACCGGCCCAGGCGCCGGACCGCCAGCCAGCCGCCGCGCCCGAGCCCGTGACGGTCTATGGCCTCGGCGGCGTAGTCGGAGCAGGTGGGCAGGTACCGGCAAGGGGACGGGCGGCCGGCCCGGGCCAGCTGGTAGGCCCGGATGAGGGCCAGGGCCGGGCCACGCAGTCCCCGCCGCCGGGCCGGCGGCGGGAGGACGGTGCCCTCCGACCTGGGGCGTTGCACGGTGGCGGCCGTCACGCCGGGTCCCGGCCGCTCGCCGCCGTCATGGCTCTGGCCACGTCTCTCCTCAGTTCCTCGAAGCTCTGCCGGGCTGCCGCCGGGCCGGCCGCCACCAGGTAGGCGCCGGGGGGGAGCTCGGCCGTCTGGGCCACCGCGGCCCGCAACCGCCGTCTCACCCGGTTCCGGAGCACGGCGTTTCCCACCTTCCGGCCCACGGCGTAGGCGACCCGGGGCTCGGGAGCGGAGCCAGCCTGGGCGAAGGTGACCGTCACCGGGCCCCGCCGGGCACGCCGGCCGGACCGGCGGAGCAGCTCGAAGGTCGCCCGGTCGCCGATGCGCCAGACCATGGCGGGATCACCTCGACCTCTACGCCGACAGGCGCTGACGGCCCCTCCGGCGCCGGGCCTTCAAGATGGCCCGGCCTGCCCGTGTGGACATGCGGTGGCGAAATCCGTGGTTCTTGGCCCGCTTGCGGGTGTTGGGCTGATAGGTGCGCTTCACTTCGGTCGTCCTTCGTGCAGGCCCGCCGGCGAGAGGGTGGCCGGTGGGGGGACCGGCGGGGCCAGCGAGGTCGCCGAGACCCGGTCCGAAGCGCCCATGGTAGGCGCAGGTGGGGCGTCCCGACCAGGCACGGAGAGCACGCGTCGCGGCGGGCAGGGCTGTCGCCAGGGGAGTCGCGGAGCCCCTAGCAGTGCCCCCACTGCCCGTGTACCGTTCGGGAAAACCGGTCGGACCCCCTGCGGGCGAGGCCGGGAGGTCCTTCTTCCCCAGGGCCGACGGCCTTTCCGTCCTGTGCGGCGGGCGGCACACGGGTGGGGAATCCACACCTGTGGATCTCGCTGTGGACAGATCTGGCGACCGGAGGGTGGAGGCCCTGGTGAACGACACGAACGACCTGTGGAAGCGCTCGGCAGAGGCCTTGCGGGACCAGGTGTCCGATGCCACCTGGCGGACCTGGCTCGCCGGGCTCAGCCCGCGGTCCTTCGACGGCAGTCTCCTCGTCCTCGAGGCGCCGAGCACCCTCGTCCGTGACCGGGTGGAGACGCGGTTCCTCTCCCTGCTCACCGCCGCCGCCTCCGAGGCGAAGGGGCATGAGGTCAAGATCCGCATGGAAGTCGCCCCCTTTGTCGTCCACGAGGAGGACGAGGAGGACGTCCCGCTCACCCCGGGGCGGGTGGAGCGAGGCGGCCGCCGGGGCGAGGTCGTCGAGTCCTCCCTCGCCGCCGGGCTCGATCCCCGTTACGTCTTCGACGCCTTCGTCATCGGGTCCTCGAACCGCTTCGCCCACGCCGCCGCCCTGTCGGTGGCCGAGATGCCGGCCCGGTCGTACAACCCCCTCTTCATCCACGGCGGGGCCGGCCTGGGCAAGACCCACCTCCTGCACGCCATCGGGAACTACGCCCTCGAGAACTTCCCGGGGACCTACGTCCGCTACGTCTCCACCGAGACGTTCATGAACGAGTTCGTGGACGCCATCAGGAACAACACCACGACGGCCTTCAAGCGGCGCTACCGGGAGTGCGACGTCCTGCTCATCGACGACGTCCAGTTCATGGAGGGGAAAGAGTCGCTCCAAGAGGAGTTCTTCCACACCTTCAACCACCTCTACGGGGCCTCCAAGCAGGTCGTCCTCACCTCCGACCGGCCTCCCAAGTCGATCGCCACCCTGGAGGACCGGCTCCGGAGCCGGTTCCTGTCCGGCCTCACCACCGACGTCCAGCCCCCCGAGCTCGAGACCCGACTGGCCATCCTCCGGAAGAAGGCCGAACGGGATCCCATGCCGGTCCCCGACGAGGTCCTCGAGTTCATCGCCACCAACGTGAAGGACAACATCCGCGAGCTCGAGGGCGCTCTCATCAGGGTCTCGGCCTTCGCCAGCCTCAATCGCCAGTCGCTCAGCCGGGAGCTGGCCGAGCACGTCCTCTCCGACCTGGTCTCCGCCGATCAGCCCCGCCAGGTCACGGCGGCCATGATCCTCGAGGCCACCGCCTCGACCTTCGGGTTCACCGTCGACGATCTGTGCGGCGCCTCCCGGCGGCGCCCGCTCGTCATCGCCCGCCAGATCGGCATGTACGTCTTCCGGGAGCTGACCGACTTCTCCTATCCGGCCATCGCCAGGGAATTCGGCGGTAGGGACCACACCACCGTGATGCACGCCGTCGACAAGATCTCCTCGCTCATGAAGGAGCGGCGACAGATCTACGACCAGGTGACCGAACTCATCGTCCGCATCAAGGGCGGTGCATGACCCTGTGGGCGGGCAGCGCCGAGCCTGTGGACCGTGGGGTGCCGACGGTGGACGACGCCAGGCCGGCGCCGGCCGCCGGGCGGTACCGGTGGACATCGCACACCGGCCGGTGGACGACGACTCGTGGTCCCACCTCGGCGAACCGTCGGTGGTCCACAATCCACACCCCTTATTACTGCCCTTGTAAGAATTATCTCTTTTCTAGAAAGGATCCTGTGTGAAGTTCCGCTGTGAGCGAGACACCCTCGTCGACGCCCTGACGACGGCGAGCCGGGCGGTCACCTCGCGGGGGGCGACGACCACGAGCCTCAACGGGATCCGCGTCGAGGTCGCCGGGAACCGCCTCAGCGTCGTCGGCACCGACCTGGACCTGACCGTCCGGGTGGAGGGTGAGGCCATCGGCCTCGACGACGGGGTGCTGGTGGCCCCGGCCAGGCTGGCGGCCGACATCGTCCGCGCCCTCGAGCCCGGGGCGGTGACGGTGGAGGGGGGCGAGGACGAGGTCGAGATCTCCGCGGCCCGCTCCCGGTTCGTGGTCCGGACCTACCCGGTCGAGGACTTCCCGGTCCTTCCCGAACCCAGGGACGACCAAGTGAGCTTGCCGTCGGCGGTGCTGGCCGAAGCCCTCCGCCAGGTGGTCCGGGCCGCCTCCGGGGACGACGCCCGGCCCCTCCTCACCGGAGTCCTGGTGGCGGCCGAGGGGGAAGGGACGAGGTTCGTCGCCACCGACTCCTACCGGCTCGCCCTGCGGGACGTGGCCGGCACCGGCCCCCTGCCGGCCGGGACCGAGCAGATCCTCGTCCCGGCCCGGGCCCTCACTGAGCTCCAGCGGCTGCTCCCCGGTGGTGGGAAGGACGACACCGCCAAAGAGGTGGGGTTCTCGGTGGGGGAGCTCGACGCCACCTTCTCCGTCGACGGCGTCCGCCTCACCACCCGGCTCCTCGACGGACGGTTCCCCGACTACCGCCAGCTCATCCCTCCCGGCTACCCGAACCAGCTGCGGGTGGCGAAGGAAGGTCTGATCGACGCCCTCCGGCGCGTCCGGCTGCTCGTGCGTGACAACACCACCCCGGTCCGGCTCACGATGCGGTCGGGGACCGTGGAGCTCACCGTCGTGTCCCAGGAGGTGGGCCACGCCAGCGAGGACGTGGACGCCCAGTACGAGGGTGAGGAGCTCACCGTGGCCTTCAACCCGACCTATCTCCTCGACGGCGTCGAGGCGGTACTCGGCGACGAGGTGCTCCTCGAGACCCTCGACGCCACCAAGCCGGCCACGGTGCGGAGCCCGGAGCACGACGACTACCGCTACCTCCTGATGCCCGTACGCGTCTCCTGAGCACCCGGACCGGCTGGCCGTGTCCGTCACCAGGCTCTGGTTGACCGACTTCCGCTGTTTCACCGAAGCCGTCTTCGAGCCGGACCCCGAAGGGCTCACCGTGCTCCGTGGGGAGAACGGGGCCGGGAAGACCTCGGTCCTCGAGGCCGTGGGCTGGTTGGCAACACAGCGGTCGTTCCGGGGCGCGCCCCGAGACGTCGTGGTCCGCGGTAGAGCCGACCGTGCCGTGGTCCGGGCCGAGACGCTCCAGGGCACGCGCCAGCAGCTCGTCGAGGCCGAGATCCCCCGGGACCGGACCGGGAGGATCCAGGTCAACCGCCAGCCGGTGCGCCGGAGGGTGCAGTTGGCGGAGACCCTTCGGGTGTCGGTGTTCTCCCCCGAGGACCTCGTCGTCGTCCAGGGCGGCCCGGGCGGGCGTCGGGAGTACCTCGACGACATCCTCGTGGCCCGCCACCCCCGCGACGAGGCGCTCGTCGGCGAGGTCGAGCGGGTCCTCCGCCAACGGGCCGCCCTCCTGCACCAGGCCGGGGGGCGGCACGTCCCCGAAGTCCTCTCCACCCTCGACGTCTGGGACAGCAGGCTGGCGTCCGCGGGCGAGGCCTTGGCCGCCGCCCGGGCCGAGCTCGTCGACGCCCTCCGGCCGTTCGTGGTGCAGGCCCACGGGCGACTCGCCGGCGCCGACGCGCCCGAGGGCAACGGCGAGTCCGGCGGGGTCGAGCTCGCCTACAGACGGTCCTGGACGGGCCCGCTGGCCGATGCGCTGGCCGATGCCCGACAGGACGATCTCCGGCGGCAGGCCACCTCGGTCGGACCGCACCGCGACGAGCTCGAGCTCACCCTGGCGGGACGCCCGGCGCGCTCCCAGGCCTCCCAGGGCGAGCAGCGGAGCGTGGCACTGTCACTGCGGTTGGCCGCCCATCAGCTGGCCACCGAGGAACAGGGGGTGGCGCCGGTGCTCCTCCTCGACGACGTCTTCTCCGAGCTCGATGCGCGACGCGCCGAGGCCCTGGTGGCACAGCTCCCGGCCGGGCAGGTGCTGCTCACCACGGCCGTGGACCCGCCCGCCGTGGTCGCCCCCGACCGGGTGGTCGACGTGCAGGGCGGCCGGTTGGTGCCCGCCGGAGGGCCCCGGTGACGGCCGAGGGGACACCGCCGCCGCGGCGGCGTGCCGGCCGGGGTCGCAACACCGACGGCCCTGTGCCCCTCGCCGAGGTCCTCGGCCTCGTCTCCGAGCGGATCGGCGTGGCGGGACCCGACGTCCTCGGTGCGGTCTTCGGGCGCTGGGAGGAGCTCGTGGGGCCGACCATGGCGAGCCACGTGCGGCCGGTCCGGCTGCGCGACGCGACGCTCGTGGTCTCCGCCGACCATCCGGCCTGGGCCACCCAGGTCCGCCATCTCGCCTCCGAGATCCTGGCGAAAGTCGCCTCAGCGTGCCCCCCGGGGCGAGCGCCCGAGCGGCTCGAAGTGCGCGTCCATTCCTGAGGCGCGCGAGGGCCTCGGGCCAGTGTCCGAAGCGTCGTTTCAGGGACCTCCGGGACGCCTCGCGGCGGGCCGCCGAAGGGTCTGATCGTCACCCCCTCCTGGTACACTCGAGGGGCATCGGCACCCCACGTCGCAGGCCCGGAATTCCGCCTCGGCGCCGAGCCGTGCCTCCCGGCCGACCGGAATTGGAAAGGGCGCGTTCGTGGCGCTGAACGTTGAGGATCTGACTGCCGGCAGGGACGCCGCCGGCTCCTACGACGCCGGCGACATCACGGTCTTGGAGGGCCTCGAGCCTGTCCGGGCGCGCCCGGGCATGTACATCGGGTCGACGGGCCCGACGGGTCTGCACCACCTCGTCTGGGAGGTCGTGGACAACTCGGTGGACGAGGCCATGGCCGGCTTCGCCACCCGGATCGACGTCACCTTGCTGGCCGACGGCGGGTGCAAGGTGGTCGACAACGGCCGGGGCATCCCCGTGGGGCCCCATCCCCAGTACCCCGAGCGGTCGGCGGCGGAGCTC
Organism: Acidobacteriota bacterium; assembly: GCA_028872975.1. Taxonomy (GTDB): domain Bacteria; phylum Actinomycetota; class Acidimicrobiia; order Acidimicrobiales; family UBA8190; genus UBA8190. The sequence continues at coordinate 9,933 of JAGWNV010000019.1, read as the reverse complement.
GTGCTCACGACCCTGCACGCCGGGGGGAAGTTCGGCGGCGGCGGCTACAAGGTCTCAGGTGGCCTGCACGGCGTGGGCGTCTCGGTCGTGAACGCCCTGTCCTCCCGGCTGGTGCTCGAGGTCGACCGGGACGGCCAGCACCACGTCGCCGAGTTCGCCGACGGGGGAGAGCCCAAGTCGCCCCTCGCCGTGACCGGCCCCGCCCCGCGGGGTCGCACCGGGACCACGGTCACCTTCTGGCCAGACGCCTCGATCTTCGAGGAGACCGAGTTCCGGGCCCAGACGGTCCTCGAGCGGCTCCAGGTCATGGCCTTCTTGAACAAGGGCCTCGAGATCCGGTTCCGAGACGAGCGACCCGGTCACGAGCAGGAGGTCACCTTCCGCTACACCGGCGGCATCGTCGACTACGTGAAGCACTTGAACGCCGCCAAGGAAGGCCTCTTCGCCCGGGTCTGCTCCTTCACCCAGGCCGAGGAGGGCCAGGAGGTCGAGATCGCCCTCCAGTGGAACACCGGGTTCCACGAGTCGATCCACTCGTTCGCCAACGGGATCTCCACCATCGAGGGCGGGATGCACGAGGAGGGGTTCAAGAAGGCCCTCACCAACGCCGTCAACCGCTACGCCCGGGGCAAGGGGTCGATCAAGGAGAAGGAGGACAACTTCCTCGGCGAGGACATCCGGGAGGGCCTCACCGCCATCATCTCCGTCCGTCTCCGGGACCCGCAGTTCGAGGGCCAGACGAAGGGCAAGCTCGGCAACGTCTCGATCCGGTCCCTCGTGGAGCGGGCCACCAACGAGAAGCTCGCGGAGTGGCTCGAGGAGCACCCCACCGAGGCCAACAAGATCGTCCAGAAGTCGACGCTGGCGGCCCGGGCCCGGGTGGCGGCCAGGACGGCCCGGGACCTCACCCGCCGCAAGTCGGCCCTCGACGGGGCGGGGCTCCCCGGCAAGCTCGTCGACTGTTCCTCGCGCGACCCCCGGGAGAGCGAGTTGTTCATCGTCGAGGGCAACTCGGCGGGAGGGTCGGCAAAGGACGCCCGCAATCCCCGGACCCAGGCCATCCTCCCCATCCGAGGCAAGATCCTGAACGTCGAGCGGGCCCGGATCGACAAGATGCTCAAGAACGCCGAGATCCAGGCGCTCATCTCCGCCATCGGCGCCGGCCTGGCCGACGACTTCGACGTCGACAAGATCCGGTACCACAAGGTCATCATTCTCGCCGACGCCGACGTCGACGGGTCCCACATCCGGACCCTGCTGCTCACGTTCTTCTTCAGGGAGATGAAGCCACTCGTCGAGGGGGGCTTCGTCTACGTGGCCCAGCCCCCGCTCTTCTCGACGCTCGTCGGCAAGGAGAAGGTGTACCTGAAGGACGACGCCGCCAAGACGGCGTTCCTCGAGGAGCACCCGAACCACAAGGCGGAGTTCCAGCGGCTCAAGGGGCTCGGCGAGATGGACTTCCACGAGCTGCGCGACACCACCATGGAGCCCGGCAAGCGTTCCCTCCTCCAGATCACCGTCGAGCAGGCGGCCCTGGCGGACCAGGTCTGCTCGGTGCTCATGGGCGACGACGTCGAGCAGCGGCGGCACTTCATCCAGACGAACGCCAAGGACGTGCGCTTCCTCGACTTCTGAGGCGGCAGCAGCGGCCCCCGCCGGCCGCCGCGTGACGGGAGGACGAACAGGACATGGCCAGGCGCGCAGGTAAGGGGGGTCCGGGCGGCGACGGCACGGCCTCCGAAGGAGGCGCCGTCGGCACCGAGCCGGACGCGGTGGCGGAGGTCCTCGCCATCGAGCCCATCGAAATCCAGGTGGAGATGGAGCGCTCGTTCCTCGAGTACTCCATGTCCGTCATCGTCTCGAGGGCCCTGCCCGACGTCCGGGACGGCCTCAAGCCGGTGCACCGGCGGATCCTCTACGGGATGTACGACCAGAACCTCCGGCCCGATCGGCCGCACGCCAAGTGCGCCCGGGTGGTGGGGGAGGTCATGGGCGCCTACCACCCGCACGGCGACAGCGCCATCTACGACGCCCTGGCCAGGATGGTGCAGGACTTCAGCCTCCGCCACCCCCTCATCGACGGGCACGGGAACTTCGGAGGGACCGGGCCCGACGAGGGCCCGGCTGCCATGCGGTACACCGAGTGCAGGCTGGCGCCCCTCGCCCTCGAACTCATGGCCGGCATCGACGAGGACACCGTGGACTTCGTCGCCAACTACGACGGGACACAGCAGGAGCCGACGGTGCTGCCGGCGCGGTTCCCGAACCTCCTCGTGAACGGCTCCCAGGGGATTGCCGTCGGCATGGCCACGAACATCCCGCCCCACAACCTCGGCGAGGTCATCGACGCCACCCTCCACGTCCTCGAGCACCCCGAGGCCACCGCCGACGAGCTCCTCCAGTTCGTGAAGGGCCCCGACTTCCCCACGGGGGCGATGATCCTCGGCCGCCAGGGCATCCTCGACGCGGCGCGCACAGGCAGGGGCTCGGTGAAGATGCGGGCCGTCGCCGAGATCGACGAGGTGAAGGGCGTCTCGCGGATCGTCGTGACGGAGCTTCCCTACCAGACCTCGGTGGAGGTGGTGGAGAAGAAGATCGCCGACCTCGTGAAGGCCGGCGAGCTCGACGGGATCGCCCGGACACAGAACGACTCGGCCGGGCGCAAGTCGCGCCTCGTCATAGACCTCAAGCGCGACGCCAACGCCAACGTGGTGCTGAACAACCTCTACAAGCACACCCCCATGCAAGTGAGCTTCGGGGTGAACACGGTGGCCCTCGTCGACGGGGTGCCCCGGACACTGAATCTGGCCCAGGCCCTCTCCGCCTACGTCGCCCACCAGGTCGAGGTGGTCCGGCGCCGGTCCGAGTTCCGCCTCGGCCGGGCAAGGGACCGGGCCCACATCGTCGAGGGCCTCCTCCGGGCCATCGACATGCTCGACGCCGTCATCGAGACGATCAGGAACTCCGACGACAGGCCCGCCGCACGGCAGGCGCTCATGGCGGAGCCCTTCTCCTTCTCCGAGGAGCAGGCCACCCACATCCTCGACATGACCCTGGGCCGGCTCACCCGCCTCGGCCGGTCCGAGCTCGAGGAGGAGATGGCCAAGCTCCGGGAGACCATCGCCGAGCTCGAGGCCATCCTGGGCGACCCGGCCAAGCTGCGCGCCGTGATCGCCGGCGAGCTGTCGGAGGTGAGGGAGAAGTTCGCCCAGCCCCGCCGGACCCGGATCACCCACGACCCCGGGGAGATGGGGGTCGAGGACCTCATCGAGGACGAGGAGATCGTGGTCACCATGACCAAGGCCGGCTACATCAAGTCGGTCCAGGCCGCTTCGTTCCGGACCCAGGGCAGAGGCGGCCGGGGGGTGCGGGGGGCGAAGCTCAAGGAGGAGGACCTCGTCACTCACGTCGTCCACACCACCGCCCACGCCTATCTCCTGCTCTTTTCCAACCGGGGCCGCGTCTACCGCCTCCGGGCCCACGAGGTCCCCCAGAAAGAGAGGACGGCCAGGGGCACGGCGGCGGTGAACCTGCTCCCCCTCGCCCCCGACGAGCGGATCCAGGCCATCGTCGCCACGAGGGACTTCGACACCGACGGCTTCCTCATGTTCGCCACCAAGGCGGGCCAGGTGAAGAAGACCGCCTTCAGCGAGTACGACAAGTCCCGCCGGGAGGGATTCATCGCCATCGCCCTCCGCGCCGGCGACGAGCTCGTACGGGTGGTGGCCACGTCGGGCGACGACGACGTGGTCATGGTCAGCCGCAACGGCCAGGGCATCCGGTTCTCCGAGCAGGACGTCAGGCCCATGGGCCGGGACGCGGCGGGTGTCCGGGGCATGCGGATGCGGGCCGGTGACGAGGTCGTGTCCTGCGACGTCGTCCGCGAAGGGGCCGACATCCTCGTCGTGACCGACGCCGGCTACGGAAAGCGGACGAAGATGGACCACTTCGGCCGTCAGGGCCGAGGTGGCCAGGGGGTCCGGGCCATCCGCCTCACCGCCGTCCGCGGCTTCGTGGTCTCGGCGTTCATGGCCTCGCTCGAGGACGAGATCCTCCTCGTCTCGACCGGCGGCGTCGTGATCCGCACCGCCGTCCGGGAGATCGCCGCCCAGGGCCGCGACGCCACCGGTGTGCGGCTCATGAGCCTCGACGAGGGCCACAGCGTGGCGGCCGTCGCCCCCGTGGAGGCCGAGGAGGACGAGGAGTAGGCTCCTCGTCTCGCCCGGGGCTATAGCTCAGTCGGTTAGAGCGCAGCACTGATAATGCTGAGGTCGCTGGTTCGATTCCAGCTAGCCCCACGCAGGTCGCCCCGTCCCCGAGGAGCCGCGCACGCCCGAGCCGTCCTGGTTCTCGATCCGGGCCGTCCTCGTGGAGGGCAACGGAGGCGCCCTGTGGCCCCGCCCCGGCCGCGTCTTCGCCGCTGACCCGGCCCATACCTTCGGCCAGCTCGCTGACGCCATCGACTCCGTCTTCGCCCGCTGGGATCGCAGCCACCTCCGGGAGTTCTCCTTCGCGACGACGGCACGCTGTCGGCGAAGGCCATGCGGAGGACGACGCTCGACCGACTGCAGCTCGGCGAACAGTTCGCCTACGTCTACGACCTCGGCGACGAGTGGGCCCACCTCTGCAGCGTCGAGGCCGGGCCGGTGGACCCCGAGGACTACCTCGGCATCGTGCCCCGCCACCCCCTCGCCTACTTCGGTTGGGGGGACATGCCCGACCAGTACGGGCGGCGGTGGGAGGACGACGACGGCGAGGCGCCGATCCCACCCGACCCCGCCGGGACCGACCTCCCGTCGCTCCTGCCCGGGTGGGGCGAGAGGTAGGCGGAGCACCGCACCGCAACCTCCGGAGCGCACGTGGTGTCCCGACTCCGGAGTGACCACTCTTGACGTCAGACTGACGCCCGTGTCATGGTTCTGCCGAACGGCAGCGGCGGAGCGCCGTGGTGCTCGCACCTGGGATGGGGGGCCGTCGAGCCCGGCCCCCCATCGTGCGAGCGGCAGCAACGGTCTCGGGGGGTGGGAGGCGAGACCCAGGTGGGCGGACGGTTGGGCGGCGGGACGACCCCGGTTCGCGGACCCTCGCACGTCACGCGGCGGGCCCTCTCCTTCGGTGCCGTAGGACTGCTCGGGGCTCTCGCCGCCCCCGGTGCGCTGGCGGCGACGGACGCGCCCGCCGCGTCGTCGGTGCCGGCGGCATGCAGCGACCAGTGGCCGATGTACCAGCACGGCCCGGACCACCACGGCACGCCGTCGTGCAGCGCCGTCGATCCCGCCACCGTGGCGACCCTGCGGCCCGCCTGGTTCCTCTCCACGCCGGCCCCGGTCACGGCCTCGCCGTCAGTGGAGGACGGCCAGGTCTACGTCGGAGACGCCGGCGGCACCTTCTACGACGTGCCTGCCGGCGGGAGCGGTCCGGCCGCCCCCCGGTGGACCTTCTCCGTCGACGCCACGAGCTACCGGTGTCAGACCGGGACGTTCCCCGGCGACCGGCACGAGGTCTCCTACGGCGGCATCACGTCCTCGGCCATGGTCGCCAGGGTGCCCACGACGACCGGCGACGCCGACCCCACCGTCTTCTTCGGCGGTGGCGGGAGCCTCTTCGCCCTCGACGCCACCACCGGCGCCTGCCGGTGGGTGCGGGACCTCGACCCGGCCAACGCCACGAGCGCCATGGAGGTCGAGTCCTCGCCGGTGCTCTTCCGGCCGGTGGCGGGTCGGTCCGGCGTGCCCCTCGGCGAAGCCGAGGTAATCGTGGGCTCGGACTCCAACGAATCACCAGGGAGTTCCGCACCGCCCGGGCTCCAGGCCCTCGACGCCACCACCGGGGCCCTTCTCTGGAAGTTCGAGCCGGAGAACGACGCCACCGTGTCCTCGCTCGACAGCCCGGCGGACACGAACGGCTGCGGGGATGTCTGGTCGTCGCCGGCCGTCGACCCCGGCGCCCTCGGCGGGGACGGCATGGTCGTGACCACGACGGGGAACTGCCCGCAGGGGAGCCGCGCCCCGTCCCCGGCCGTCGCCGCCAGCGGGGGTCGCCGGTGCAGGTACCAGCCGCCCCCTCCCGACGTGGAGGGCATCGCCGGCATCGACGCCACCACGGGGTGCCTGGTGTGGCGGTGGTCGGAGCCCGACAGCGCCTACACGAACCCGGCCTACCCCGACGGGGGTGACACCGACATCGGCGCCTCACCCGTCCTGGCCACCCTGCCCGTCGGTGGGACGCCCACGGCGGCGGTGATCGACGGGTCGAAGTCGGGTTACCTCTACGCCCTGGCCGAGGAATCGGCGCCCACCGGCACGCTCCTGTGGCGCGCGCAGGCGGCCCAGCCCGGCGAGAGCGGTGCCTTCGCCGGCGCCATCGGCGGCTTCATCGGCTCCTCGGCGCTCGCCACCGCCAGAGGGGCACCGGCGGTGTTCGGCACGACGGCCATCCCCATGCCCTTCGGGGGAGGGGGCGTCCAGAGCGGAGGGTTCCCGGGCGGCACCCCGACCGCCAATCCCGACCCCACCATGATCTGCGTCGGCGGGGCGACCCCGTCGGTCGACCCCCGGCACTGCGATCCCCTCCGGGCCGCCTCCCTGCACGCCGTGAACGCCGTCACGGGCGCCGTGGTGTGGCAGCAACCGGCCGCCATGCCGAGCTACGCGGCGACGACGACGGCCGGCGGGGTCGTCTTGGCGCCGTCGACGACCGGCTTCTCGATCGACGCCTACGACGCCGACACCGGCGCCCCCCTGTGGTCCTTCCCCACCGGGGGGGCCATGTCCTCCGGCGCGGCGGTGGTCGGTGCCGCCGTGTTCGTGGGCGCCGGCACCGCACTCGGGTCGTCCCCTTCCGGGCAGCCCCTGCCTCCCGAGGCGAACGGCCTGTGGTGCTTCAGGCTCGCCGGCTCAGCCGGCAGCTGAGGTGAAGGTGAGGTTGAACGGCGCCGCCGCCGGTGAGAAGTGCCAGGCGGCCGACGACTTGCCGGCCTCGGTCACCGAGACCGTGACGGCGCTGGCACCGAGCTCGAGGGCCAGGCGGCCGTTGGCGGAGTGGAAGGTCTGCTGGCCCCCGGCGGGCACGACGGCGGCGAAGACCGGCGAGGCCGAGGTGGGCACGGAGGCCTGGACCCAGCAGGGGTGCTGGGCCTGGACGAGGACGGTGTACTCGCCGCTCGGGACCGAGACGGTGGCGCTCGTGGCCCCGGTGGAGGCCTCCTGGACTCCGGTCTGGCGGCGGGTGGTGCCCGAGGAGGACCGGCGGGCGGGGGCGGTGGTCGAGGAGGCGGCCGGGGCCGACGTGGAGGGCGCCGTAGCGGCGGCGGCGCCCACCCGGAGGGCCGAGAGCCAGGCCGGCTTCAGGTGGGCGACGGCCAGGCCGGCGCCGGCCACGACGAGGAGGAGGGCCAGCAGCCAGACGAGGATCCGTAGGCCCAGGGGCGCCGGCGCACGGCGGCCCCACGCCACCGCCCCGACCGAGCCCGTAGGGGCGAAGCGGGGATCGAAGCCCGGCTCGCCGCCGCGGCCGACCGCCGGCACCTGCGCGGTGCTCGTGAAGGGCTGGAGCGGATCGGGTCGCCCGGGGTCGTCCGTCCACGCCGTGGCGTTGTCGCCGCTTCGCATCACGGCGTCCTCCTGGCTATCGGCAGATCGTACCGTTCGGCCCGGTCCCGTCGTCTTCTCCCCACACCGGCCGGGTACGGCTCGGACCACGACTCCGTCAATGCGGGCGGCCCGCGGCGCTGGCGTCCGAGGTGGGGCCGATGGGCGTTGAGCAGGGCGGACGAGGCGGCGCGGCGGCCACGACGGAGGGACCGGCCCGAGCCCGGCCCGTGCCCGGAGCCCGGGGAGGCCGGCGGGGGGCGCCGAAAGGATCCCCCTCACCGGGCGTTTCCCTCGTGGCGGTACTCGAGGGGCAGGTGCGACGACGGCGGCGGCGGTGCCGAGTCGGGGAGGGGGACGGTGCGGACCAGCGCTAGCCGTACATCTTCGGACGGGACCCTTTCGCGCTGGGCGCGCCTCGTGAGCGCCGGCGTGGCCCTCGCCCTTCTCATGACCGCCTGCGGCGCCCGGGTCGGTCCCTACCTCGGCGCCTCCCAGGGTGTCGGCGGCGGGGGCGGTGCCACCCAGGGATCGACCGACACGGGACCGGCCGGGACCGGCCCGGTCGCAGGTCCCGCCTCCGGCCCCGCCGGCCCGTCCCCGGCAGCAGCCGCAGGCGGCGGGGGCACCCCCAACGTGGCGGCCGCCTCGCAGTTCGACTTCACGCCGCAGACAGAGGCAGGCGCCTGCCAGGGCGCGGCGGGCAACACCGCCTCGGCGCCGGGGATCACCCCCAACTCGGTCACCTTCGGCAACGTCTCGGGTCTGACCGGCCCGCTGTCGGGGAGCTTCACCCAAGGCGCCCAAGGGGTCCAGGCCCTCTTCGACGCCGTGGACGCCGCCGGTGGGATCTGCGGCCGAAAGCTCGCCCTCGTCACCGAGGACGACCAGCAGAACGCCTCCACCAACGAGTCCGACGTCCAGGGACTGATCGCCAAGCCCGTCTTCGCCTTCGCCGGCTCCACCTCCGACGCCGACAACGGCGGGGTTCCCGACATGACCAAGGCCGGCATCCCCGACTTCGGTTTCGCCATCAACTGCATCCGCAGCGAGTCGTCCACCTACTGGTCGCCGGCCGGCGGCAGCTGCTACCAGCCGCAGGGGCCGGGTCAGGGGCCCTATGCCGTCGGAGACGGCACCTTCGCCCTCGACCAGCAGCAGGGGTACCTGCCGAAGAAGATGGCCTTCCTCGCCTACAGCATCCCCATCAGCGCCCAGGCCGCCCAGCAGTTCGCCTACGTCTACCAGCACACCTTCGGGGGAGACGTCTGCTACCAGGACACCTCCATCTCGCCGGTGAGCGCCTCGCTCGAGAGTGACGTCGAGCAGATGCAGTCCAACGGGTGCCAGGGCGTCTACACGTTCATGGACGTGACGGGGAACTCCAAGCTGCTCCAGGCCCTCCAGCAGCAGAATGTCAACCTCGGTCTCGTCGGTTCGACCTTCGACTCCTACACACCGGTGCAGATCCAGACGGCGGGCCAGAGCGCCAGCCAGAAGCTCACCATTGCGCTCCCCTTCATCCCCCTCTCCGAGCACCAGCACATGGACGACATGTACCAGAGCCAGCTCAAGCAGTACGTGCCGGGTGCCCAGCCCAGCGGCTTCGGGTTCCTGGCCTGGCTGGCCGCCCAGATGATGATCTACGCCGTCCTCCAGGCCGGGCGGAACCCGACGTGGGCGTCGCTCGACAACGCCTTGAACGGCCTCAAGAACTTCGACGACGGCGGCGCCGTCGGGCCCTACTCCCCGGGATCCCACGGGGTGGCCCCCTGCACCATGGACGTGTGGGTGCAGGGATCGGACTTCGTGCGCCGCTCCCCGTCGTCCGGGCTCTTCTGCGGTGGCCAGACGGTCCAGGCGTCGCCGTGACCGGGCGCGCTGGCCGCCGGCCGGCCGGGGCGGGTGACCGATGAGCGTCTACTGGTCCCTCGTCGCCATCGGGCTGTTCATCGGCAGCATCTACGGCCTCGCCGCCATGGGCCTGGTCCTCACCTACAAGACGACCGGCGTCTTCAACTTCGCCTATGGCGCCGTGGCCATGGTGTGCGGGTTCGCCTACTGGCAGCTGCACGACTCCTGGCACCTCACCGGCTGGGTGGCCCTGCCCGTGCTCCTCCTCGTGGTGGCCCCGGTCATCGGCCTCATGTTCGAGGCACTGTTCCGGCCCCTCGCCGGGCTCAGTGCCGAGGTGCCCCTCGTGGTGTCGCTGGCGCTCCTCGCCCTCCTCCAGGCGGCCGCCGTGCTCATCTGGAACGGCCAGGAGCGGGGCCTCGAGCCGGTCATCCCCCGGTCGACGTTCAAGGTGGGATCGCTCTACGTCGGCTACGACCAGCTCGGGACC
>JAGWNV010000018.1 GCA_028872975.1 Acidobacteriota bacterium | reverse complement strand
GGTCCCGGGGTGGTCGGTGCCTCCGGACCAGGGGGCGTCGGGGACGCCGGAGCCGGTGCCACCGGGGCCGGTGCCGGCGGCGGGGCGGGCGCCTCGGGCGCAGGGGTCTCCGCCTCGGGCGCGGCGGGGGCAGAGGCTTGCGGCGCGGCCCCGTCGATCACGGCGAGTGCGACACCGACGTCGACGGTGTCCCCCTCCTGGACGAGGATGGCGGTCAGGACCCCTTCGGCCGGGGACGGCACCTCGGAGTCGACCTTGTCGGTCGAGACCTCGAAGAGGGGCTCGTCGCGTTCGACGGACTCGCCGACCGCCTTCAGCCACTTCGTCACCGTTCCCTCGGTCACGGTCTCCCCGAGCTGGGGCATCACGACGTCAGCCAACGTGCAACCCCCTTCCGGTGAGCGCCAGCACGGTCTCGCCGAAGGCCTCGGACAACGTCGGGTGGGGCTGGACGAACTGGCCGACCTCCTCCGGCGTCGCCTCCCAGTTCACGGCCAGATAGCCGACACCGAGCTGTTCGGTGACCCAGGGACCGACCATGTGCACCCCGAGGATCCTTCCGGCGGTCCCGTCGGGGGCCTTCTCGGCGACGACCTTCACCAGTCCTTCGGTCTCGCCGAGGATCCGGGCCCGGCTGTTGCCTCCGAAGGGATCCTTCTTCACGACCACCTCCATGCCGGCCTCTCGAGCCGCCCGCTCGGTCAGGCCGGCGAAGGCGACCTCGGGTTGGCAGTAGATGCACCAGGGCACCCGGCTGTAGTCGACCGGCACTGCTACCTCACCGAGGATCGTCTTCACGACGACGATCCCCTCGGCGAACCCGACGTGGGCGAGCTGGGGGGTGTTCACGAGGTCCCCCACGGCGTAGACGTCCTCCTCGCCAGTCTGCATGTACTCGTCGACCACGACGAACCCCCGGCCGTCGACCTCGACGCCCGTGCCGTCGGCGACGAGGCCCTCGCTCAGGGGCCGCCGACCGACCGAGACCACCACGGCGTCGACCGTGACGGACTCCCCCTTGCCGAACGACACCGTCGTCCCCTTCGGGCCGGGCTCGTGACCGGTCACCTTGACGCCGGTGTGCACGCTGATGCCCCGCTTCCGGAAGGCCCGGTTCACGACTCCGACGACATCCTCGTCGCAGCCGGTGAGGAGGCTCGGCAGGACCTCGAGGACGGTGACCTCCGTGCCCAGATCGGCGAACATCGAGGCGAACTCACACCCGATGGCCCCCCCGCCGACGACCGCCACCGATCGGGGAAGCTCAGACAGGTCCAGGACCTCGTCCGAGGTCATCACCAACCGGCCGTCGACCTCGAAGCCGGGGATCGTCCTCGGCACCGACCCGGCGGCGAGCACCACGTGGCGCCCGGTGAGCTCGGACTGGCCCGCACCGCCCTCGACGCCATCGACCCTGACCCTCCGACCGGGGAGGAGGGTACCGACGCCTTGGAAGACGGTGATGCCCCGGCCCTTCAGGAGCCCGGCGAGGCCTTTGAAGAGCTGGTCGACGACCTTCTGCTTCCGGCCCTGGCTGACCCCGAAGTCGACGCTCGGCTGGCCGGCGGTGACCCCGAAGTCCTTCGCTCCGGAGATCGTCCGGAACACGGCGGCGGTCTCGAGGAACTCCTTGGCGGGGATGCAGCCCCGGTGGAGACAGGTCCCTCCGACCTTCTCCTTCTCGACCACGGCGACCGAGAGCCCGGCCGAGGCCCCGTAGAGGGCCGTCGCGTAGCCGCCCGGGCCCCCGCCGATGACCACGACGTCGAATTCGGTTCCCTCCGGCAGGGTCACCACCTCCGTCGATCGGCCCGCGGGGTCAGCCTAACGGCGGCCGGCGGCGCCGAGACCGACCGTCAGAGCTCCGGGGGCAGGGGCAGGGGACGCCGGCCGGCGAACCCGTCGTCGGGGAGGTGCCACCATCCGATGTCCTCCTCCCCCTCCTGCCAGCAGAGGAGCACGACCTGGCCGGACCGGTGCCGACTGGGGAAGTCCACCAGGCCCCGGGCCACGTCCCGCAGGACGATGCCCCGGTCCTCGATCTCGGCCAGGGCGTCGGAAGGGCCGATCGACTGGTCGTCGGCCTCGGCCTCCGGCTCGGGCGCCGGACCGGCCTCGACCGGGTGGGACGGGGCGGTGGCGTGCCCGTTTGCCGACGCCCGGACCGAGACGTCGGCCGCCTGCCGGACGATCCCGAGCAGCCGTCGGAGCCGGGGCAGGTAGGCCCGGGCCTCTTCGAGGGTCCAATCGGCCACGACCGACGGCCTCGTCTCGTCTTCCGGCTTCCGGCTTCGGGCTTCGCTGCAGCGCTACTTCGGGGGCATCCGGATGCCACCGTCGAGCCGGATGACCTCGCCGTTCAGGTAGCTGTTCTGGGCGATGTGGGCGACGAGCTCCCCGTACTGGTCGGGCTGTCCCAGCTTCTTCGGGAAGAGCACCGACTGCCCGAGAGCGTTCCGCTGCTCCTCGGGCAGCATGCCGAGGAGGGGTGTGTCGAAGAGGCCGGGTGCGATCGTGACCACTCGGATCCCGACCGGGGCAAGGTCCCGGGCCGCCGGGAGCGTCATCCCCACCACCGCCCCCTTGGAAGCGGAATAGGCGAGCTGGCCGATCTGGCCGTCGAAGGCCGCCACCGATGCAGTGTTCACGATGACGCCCCGCTCCCCGTCGGCGAGGGGCTCGGTCCCGGCCATGGCCGAGGCGGCCCGGGTCATGATGTTGAACGTCCCCACGACGTTGAGCTCCTGGATGAACTTGAAGGCGCCGAGGTCATGGGGGGAGTTGTCCCGGTTGATGACCCGGCCCACCCATCCGGTGCCGGCGCAGTTGACGGCGATTCGCAGCGTCCCGTTGCCGGCCGCTTGGTCCACTGCACGCTGGCAGTCGTCGGGGTTGGTGACGTCACCGCCCAGGTAGTCGGCGACGTCCCCGAGCTCCTCGGCGACCTGCTTGGCCCCCGCCTCGTTGCGGTCGAAGATCGTGCACCGCACGCCCAACCGGGTGAGGGTCCGGACGGTCCCCGCACCGAGGCCTGAGGCACCGCCGGTGACGATCGCAGAAGCACCATCGAGATTCATGGGCCGCATGCTACGAGCCGACTCCCGATGCCCGCCAAAGAGCACGGTCGTCCGCCCCCCCGGTCAGCCTGGGAACCGGCCCCCCGCGATTCCCTCCTGCTTGGCGGCTGCCTCGGTGGCGAGAAGGTCGACCCGGTCGTTCATCGGATCCCCCGAGTGGCCCTTCACCCAGTCGAACCGGACGACCCGGTCACCGTCGACGGCCAGGCCGATGAGGGGCTCCCAGAGGTCCCTGTTGGCCACCGGTTTCCCCGCCGCGTTCCGCCACCCTCGCCGGATCCACCCGTACCACCACCGGTCCCGGAAGCAGTTGACGACGTAGGTGGAGTCGCTCATGACGAGCACGGGCCCCTCGAGCGTCTCGAGCGCCCGGAGGACGGCGGTGATCTCCATCCGCTGATTGGTGGTGGCCGGGTCCGGCCCGCTCTCGTAGGGCCCCTCCGGCACCGCCCACGCCCATCCCCCCGGTCCGGGGTTCCCCAGACAGGCCCCGTCGGTATAGACGAGGGTCTCCCCCGGTCCCAGGGGCGCGGCAGGGGGACGGCGGCGCGCCGGAGTCACGCCGACAGCTTGCCGCGGCCGTCAGCCGGGTGGGAACCACTCCCACCGGCCCGGACCTCCGGCCAGGCGGAAGCCTTCGTAGGTCTTGAGCCGGTGATGGAACTTGCACAACCGACAGAGGTTCCACAATGCCGTGGGGCCGCCCTGGGAGAACGGCACCTTCCAGTGGTCGATCTCCAGCCCGACCGTCACCTGGCAATTGGGCACCACACAGGTGGGATCCCGCCCCGCCAGTGCCCGGCAGACGTCCGTCGGCACCGTCCGGCCGAGGTAGGCGACCGTCCGGACGTCGACGCCGCTCCGTGCGAGGACGGTCAAGGTGGCGTCCCCGGCGAGCGAGTCGGCGACGTGGAGGGGCACCGGCCCGACGCCGGGCACCTCGCACCACTCCCCGTCCTCGAGCACCCCTCGCCGCAACCCTTCGGCGCTCACGTGGAGTACGAGCTGGGGGGACCGGCTCCGCCCGCCCTCGGCGCCGGCGAAGGTCGCCCTCCTCTCGTCGCCCGCGACGAGCGCCACGAGGGCGTCGGCGTCGTAGGCGGCCTGGGGCTCAGGCTCCTCGCCGGCCGCCCGCATCTCGTCGGCGACGTGCGCCGCCCTCGACCTGACGGCCGAGATCAGCTCGAGGCCGTCCTCGGGAAGGAGCGCCCCGGAGATCCGGCTCATCCCCTCCTCGTCGGTCCAGGCCCGGAAGAACCGCCGGGCGTGGAGCCGCCCGCGGTGACCGGGATCGGCGACGTAGGCGGCCTGGGCCGTCTTTTTCGCCGCCAGTGTGAAGAGGTGCAGCGGCAGCGTCCCGGCCGCCTCCAGCAGTGACGCCTCGGCGGTGGGGTCGGCAACGGCAGCGGCGGCGATCGTCTGGGCCTCGAGCGGGGACAGGGCACCGGCGGCCAGGGCCTCGGCCGTGGCCGGCAGGGTCTCGAGCCGCTCGGCGGTGGTCTTCACGGCCACGGCCTGGGGGACCGAGGACCGGGTCCTCTCGGCCAGCCACGCCGCCTCGGACCGGTAGCCCTCCTCCCTCCAGGACGCGCCCTGGAGGGCCCGGGGGACGACCCGGAGCTTGAGGGCCGCCCCCAGCCGCTCGATGGCGCCGGCGACGTCGAGGAGCCGGGCCGCCGCGTCGGCGGAGAAGGTGGCCGGCTCCAGCCGTTCCGACCAGCGGCGGAGCGCCTCGAGGTGCTCCTCGGCCTGCTCGACCGGGCACTCCTCCAGCTGCGTCGCCCCCGGCACGCCGACCATGTTGTCCGGGGGGTGTGACGGCGAGCCGAAGCGCAGGTCGCCGGGGACCGACCCGTAGCATGGAGAGGTGCTCTTCGACGGCATGTCCCACCAGCTCCCGGACATCGACCCACAGGAGACACAGGAGTGGGTGGACTCCTTCGACGCCGTCCTCGACACCCACGGCCGGAGCAGGGCCCGGTTCATCCTGATGAAGCTCCTCGAGCGGGCCCAGGCCAAACAGGTCGACTTCCCCTCCACCGTCTCGACGCCCTACGTCAACACCATCTCCCCGGAGCAGGAGCCATGGTTCCCGGGCGACGAGTACCTCGAGCGCCGCATCCGGGCCTACATCCGGTGGAACGCGGCCGTGATGGTGAGCCGGGCCAACCACAGGAGCGAAGGGATCGGCGGCCACCTCGCCACCTACGCCAGCTCCGCCTCTCTCTACGAGGTGGGCTTCAACCACTTCTTCCGGGGCAAGGCCGACGGGGGTTTCGGCGACCTCGTCTACTTCCAGGGCCATGCCTCACCGGGCATCTACGCCCGAGCGTTCGTCGAAGGACGCCTCTCCGAGGAGCAGCTCGACGGGTTCCGCCAGGAGGTGAGCGCGGGAGGCCTCCCGAGCTACCCCCATCCCCGCCTCCTCCCGGACTTCTGGGAGTACCCCACCGTCTCGATGGGTCTCGGGCCCCTCTGTGCCATCTACCAGGCCCACGTCAACCGCTATCTGCTCAACCGGGAGCTCGTCGACACGAGCGCCAGTCGCGTCTGGGCCTTCCTCGGCGACGGGGAGCTCGACGAGGTGGAGTCGATCGGGGCCCTCGGGGTGGCCGGCCGGGAGCACCTCCACAACCTGATCTTCGTCGTCAACTGCAATCTCCAGCGGCTCGACGGTCCCGTCCGGGGCAACGGGAAGATCATCCAGGAAGCCGAAGCCATGTTCCGGGGGGCGGGCTGGAACGTGATCAAGGTGATCTGGGGCTCCAAGTGGGACGACCTCCTGGCCCGGGACGTCGACGGGGTCCTCCTCGACAAGATGAACAGCACCCCCGACGGGGAGTTCCAGAAGTACGCCACCGAGACCGGCGCCTACATCCGGGAGCACTTCTTCGGCCCCGATCCCCGCCTCCGGCGACTCGTCGAGCACCTCTCCGACGAGGACCTCCAGGCCCTCCCCCGGGGCGGCCACGACTACCGGAAGCTCTACGCCGCCTACCGGCTCGCCTCCGAGCAACGGGACCAGCCGACCGTGATCCTGGCCAAGACCATCAAGGGCTGGACCCTGGGCCCCGAGATCGAGGCCCGCAACGCCACCCATCAGATCAAGAAGATGACCCGGGCCCAGCTCGTGACCCTCCGGGACCGCCTCTACCTCCAGGAGGAGATCCCCGACGAGGCCCTCGACGCCGAGCACCCCCCCTACTACCGGCCATCCGAGGGATCCCCTGCCCACGAGTACCTCCTCGCCCGCCGCATGGCCCTCACCGGTCCCCTCCCGAGCCGGCTCGTCCGGCCCAACCCCTCCCCCCCGCCCGAGCCGAAGGTCTTCGCCGATCTCCTCTCCGGATCGGGGAAGCAGGCCGCCTCCACCACGATGGCCTTCGCCCGTCTCCTCCGGTCCCTCGTCCGGGACCCCGAAGTGGGCAGGCTCGTCGTCCCCATCGTCCCCGACGAGGCCCGGACCTTCGGCCTCGAGCCCCTCATCGCCGAGACGATGATCTACGCGCCCGAGGGCCAGCGGTACACCCCCGTCGACTCCGACCTCATCCTCCGGTACGCCGAGGACCGCAAGGGCCAGGTCCTCGAAGAGGGCATCACCGAAGCCGGGGCCATGGCCTCCTTCGTCGCCCTCTCGACGGCCTACGCCACCTGGGGCCGGCCCATGTTCCCGATCTACCTCTTCTATTCGATGTTCGGCTTCCAGCGGACCGGGGACCTCGCCTGGCTTGCCGGCGACATCCGCGGCCGGGGCATCCTGGCCGGCTGCACGGCGGGTCGGACCACCCTCCAGGGCGAGGGGCTCCAGCACGACGACGGCCACTCGCCGGTCCTCGCCGCCACCAACCCGGCCTGCCGGGTCTACGACCCGGCCTTCGCCTACGAGGTCGCCGTCGTGATGGAGGAGGCCGTCGCCCGGACCCTCGGCCCCGAACCCGAGGACCGGTTCTGGTACATCACCCTCTACAACGAGAACTACGTCATGCCCCCCCTGCCCGAGGGCGAGGAGACCGCCGCCGTCCGCGACGGCATCCTCCGGGGCATCTACCGGTTCGCTCCCCCCGCCGACGTCCCGGCCACGAGGAACGGGGGGCCGAGACGGGCCAGCATCCTCTTCTCGGGGCCGATGTGGCAGGCGGCCATGGAGGCCCGCAGGCTCCTCGCCGACGACTGGGGGGTGTCGACCGACGCCTGGTCGGTGACCTCCTACTCCGAGCTCCGTGCCGAGGCCCTCTCGGCCGAACGCTGGAACCGGCTCCACCCGGCGAGCGAGCAACGGCTGCCCCACGTCCAGGGACTCCTCGCCGAGGGCGAGGGGCCGGTGGTGGCCGTGACCGACTACGTCCGGTCGGTGCCCGACCAGATCGCCCGTTGGGTCCCGAGGCCCTTCACCTCCCTCGGGACCGACGGATTCGGCCGGTCCGACACCCGAGGTGCCCTCCGGCGGTTCTTCGAGACCGACGCCGCCCACATCGTCCTGGCCGTCCTCTCGGCGCTGGCGGCTGCAGGTGAGGCCAAGCCCGACGAGGTGGCCGAGGCCATCGACCGCTACGGCCTCGACGCGGGGGCCGCCGACCCCTGGGGCGCCGGCTGAGGATCAGACCGTCGTCTTGTGGCGACGGAGGAAAGTCACGAACTCCACTCCCTCGCGGAGGCGCCGGGTGAACATGTCCTTGTCCCTCACCATCTCCGAGACCATCTCGGCGATCTTCCCGGCCCGGAAGTAGAACTTCTTGTAGAACTCGTCGACCGACTCGAAGATCTCGGTCCGGCTGAGCTCGGGGTACTCGAGGACCGCCGACTGCACGCCCCGGTCGTCCACCAGCGGGGCCTGGTCGTCCGGCAGCCACCCCTCCGCCTCTGCCTGCTCGTAGAGCGCCGTCCCCGGATAGGGCGCGGCGATCGAGACCTGGAGGGAGTGGGGGTTGATCTCCCGGGCGTACCGGATGGTCTGCTGGATCGTCTCCTTCGTCTCCCCGGGCAAGCCGATGATGAAGGTCCCGTGGATGGTGATGCCGAGGTCCCGGCAGTCCTTGGCGAACTGCCGGGCGCGGTCGACCTTCACCCCCTTCTTGATGTTCTTGAGGATCTGGTCGTCGCCGCTCTCGAACCCCACGAGGAGCAGCCGGAGGCCGTTGTCACGCATGACCTTCAGGGTCTCGTAGGGGACGTTGGCCTTGGCGTTGCAGGACCAGGTGAGCCCGAGCCTGCCCATCCCCCTCGCCACCTCCTCGGCCCTGGGCCGGTCGTCGGTGAAGGTGTCGTCGTCGAAGAAGACCTCCTTCACCTGGGGGAAGTACCGGGGGACGAGGGCCATCTCGCCGAGGACGTGCTCGACGCTCCGGGTCCGGTAGCGGTGGCCCCCCACGGTCTGGGGCCAGAGACAGAAGGTGCACTGCGACCGGCAGCCCCGGCCCGTGTAGAGCGACAGGTAGGGATGCTTGAGGTAGCCGATGAAGTAGTCCTCGATCCGCAGGTCCCGCTTGTAGACGTCGACCACGTAGGGGAGCCGGTCCATGTCCTCGAGGATGGCCCGATCCGCCGTCCGGGCCACCGAGCCGTCGGGGGCCCGGAAGGTCACCCCGTCCACCTCCTCGAGGGGCCGCCCCTCGGCGATCTCGGCGATGGTGAAGTCGAACTCCTCCCGGGCCACGAAGTCGATCGCCGGCGAGGCGAGGAGGGAACCCTCCGGGTCGACGGCCACCTTGGCGCCGACGAACCCGATCCGAAGCGAAGGGTTCTCGGCCTTGAGGGCCTCGGCCACCTTGACGTCACCGGGGAAGGAGGGGCTGCTCGTGTGGAGGACGGCGAGGTCGTACTCCCCTGCGACCCGGAGGACCTCTCCGAGCGAAAGGTCGGCCGCTGGCGCGTCGACGAGCTTGCTCCCCGGCACGAGGGCGGCGGGCTGTGCCAGCCAGGTCGGGTACCAGAACGACCGGACCTCCCGCTTGGCCTGGTACCGGGACCCGGCGCCGCCGTCGAACCCCTCGTACGAAGGTGGGTGCAGGAACAGGGTTCGCATCATCTCTTCTCGCCTCCTGGGGGATGGGGGACTCGCACTCTCGAGGATCAGGCCTGGCGCGCCGCTGGTCGTCCCGCCGCCTCCGCACCTGCCGCTCGTCGCTCCCGCCGCGCTCCGCCGGCGAGGCCGAGCGCGGCGAGGACCTCGGCGAGGGCGACGGGCCATTCCTCGGCCGACCGCCGGGACCGGGACCGGGAGGGGGGGATCCGGTCGAGGGCGGCCGCCACCACCGCCCGGATCTCGGTGGGCGACGCTCCCGACGCGTCGGCGTCACCCAACTCGAGCTCGTGCTGGAGGTTCTCCCGGCCGTGCCCGGGCAGGACGTCGAGGACGACGAGATGTCGTCCCACCACCCTCGCCTCGCTGCAGGTGGTGGCCCCGGGCGCCGTGAGGACGAGATCGGAGGCGGCCATGAGCTCGGGGATCCGGTCGGTGAACCCGAAGGGATGGAGGGTGTCGACCCGCATCGCCTCCAACCGGGCCCGGAGCCGGTCGTTGTGGCCGGCCACGGCCAGCACGTGGGTGCCCTCCGATGCCAGCTCCTCGGCCACCTCGGCCACGGGCCCGAGCCCCCAGCCTCCCCCCATGAGCAGGACACACCGGGCCGTGCCGGGGCTGCCAAGGGCGGCCCGGGCCGCCTTCTGGTCCGGCGCCCGGTAGAAGGCCGGTCGGACGGGGGGTGGGACGACGTGGATCTCCGCTCGGGGGGCGTACCGGCGGACGGCCCCTGCCGCCGCCCCCGAGGTCACCATGTAGAGGTCGATCTCCTCCCACACCCACCACCAGTAGGGATCCACGTCGGTGCAGAGGACGACGGTCCGGGGCGGGGGCCGCAGGGCTCCGGACCGGCGGAGCTTCGCCGCCACCGAGGCGCCGGTGGCGAAGGTGGCGAAGAGGAGATCGACGCCGACGCCGGCGAGCTCCTCTTGCACGGCAGGCACCACCCGCTTGGTGGCCTCCCGGTCGAGGGCCCGGACGAGGGCCGTCCCCTGACGGAAATGGGCGAAGTGGAGACCGTCGTAGAGACCGGGCATGGCCACGATCCGACGGAACACCCGGTCGCCGATCTCGGCCCCCCGGGACCCGAGCAGGCCCATGCAGTCGAGGGTCCGCACCTGCCAGCCCTGGGCCTGCAGGCTCGTGGAGACGACCTCGGACACGACGTCGTGCCCGCTTCCGAGCGCGCCGGAGAGGATCACCGCACGGGGCACGAGCCACCTCCCGTCAGGTCTGCCCCACGCCCCCGGGGACAGGGTAACGCCCGGGTCCCCCGGCCGCACCGGCCCGGCCCTGGACGAGAATCACCGCCGTGGACCTCGAGATCGCCGTCGACGACCCCCGCGCCGACGACGTCAGGGCGCTCCTCTCCACCCATCTCTCCTTCTCCCGGGCCTCCTCCCCACCCGAGTTCTCCTTCGCCCTCGAGGTGGACGAGCTGACCGAGCCCGGCGTGACCTTCTTCAGCGCCCGCCGCCGAGGCGCCCTCGTCGGCGTGGCCGCCCTCAAGCGGCTCGACGAGGACCACGTCGAGCTCAAGTCCATGCACACGAGGGAGGACGAGCGCGGCCAGGGCGTGGGCCGGGCCCTCGTCGACCACCTCCTCGACCACGCCCGCCGGGAGGGCTACCGGCGGGTCAGCCTCGAGACGGGCACGACGGACGAATTCCTCGCCGCCCGGACCCTCTACGGCCGGGCCGGCTTCGCACCCTGCCCGCCCTTCGGCGACTACCGGGCCAGCGACTTCAACACCTTCATGACCATCCTGCTCTGACCGCACCCCCCTTACCGTTTCCCTTCCGGCTCCTCCTCAGTCCTGACGGCCCGCCGTCCCCCGTCGCGTCCGACAGGGAGGCCCCCGTGTCGACGGCACTACGCTGACCTCGTGGTGGACCTGCACCTGGCCCAGGACGCCGAGGCCGACCGGCTCCTCTCGGACAGCCCCCTCGCCCTTCTCGTCGGGATGGTCCTCGATCAGCAGGTGCCCCTCGAGTGGGCCTTCGCCGGCCCCCTCGAGCTGCGGCGGCGACTGGGCGCCGACCTCGACGCCGCTCGCCTCGCCTCCATGGATCCCGACGACCTGAAGGCCCTCTTCGCCGACCGTCCGGCCCTCCACCGGTACCCGGGGTCGATGGCCGGGCGCGTCCAGGAACTCTGCCGGGTCCTCGTCGAGGACTACGAGGGTCGCGCCGAGGCCGTCTGGGAGGGCGCCGAGTCGGGCGCCGAGCTCCTCTCCCGCATCCGGAAGCTCCCCGGCTTCGGCGACCAGAAGGCGAAGATCTTCCTCGCCCTCCTCGGAAAGCAGCTCGGGGTCCGCCCCTCGGGGTGGGAGAAGGCGAGCAGCCCCTTCAGCGACACCGGCAGCCACCGGTCGGTGGCCGACATCCGCGACGAGGCCACCCTCCAGAAGGTGAGGGAGTACAAGCAGAGCCTGAAGGCGGCCGCCAAGGGAGCCCCGGCCGGGCCCCCGGCCCGGAAGGTCGGGGCCAGGCGTCCCGCCGGGACCACCCGGACCAGCCCACCGACCCGGTGAGGGCGTCGCCGGTCGGCGACCTGACCGGCAGGCGCCTTTATCTCTGCACGCCCGACCGTCCCGACCTCGAGGCCTTCCTCCACGCCGCCCTGGCCGGCGGGGTCGACATGGTCCAACTCCGGGACAAGCGCCTCGACGCCGGCCCCCTGGTCGACCGGGCCGCCCTCGCCGCCCGTTGCTGCGCGGCCCACGGCGTCCCCTTCGTCGTGAACGACCGTCCCGACGTGGCCCTGGCCTCGGGCGCGGCCGGCGTCCACGTCGGCCAGGACGACATCTCTCCGGAGATCGCCCGGCGCATCCTGGGGCCATCGGCCATCGTCGGCCTCTCCCCCCACCGTCCCGCCGAGATGGAGGCGAGCATCCCTGCACCGGTGGACTACGTCTCGGCCGGCCCCGTCGAGCCGACCCCGACGAAGCCCGGCCGCCCCGGGACCGGTCCCGACTACGCCGGCTACGCCACGGCCCGGGCGGGCCGTCCCGTGTTCGTCACCGGCGGCGTCCGGCCCGAGACCGTCAGGCCCCTCGTCGCCGCCGGTGCCCGCCGATTCGTCGTCGTCCGGTACCTCATGACCTCCTCCGACGTGGAGGCCGACGCCCGCCGGCTCGCCACCGTCATCGACGAGGCACTGGCCGCCGCCTCGTCGGGTCAGGGCAGCTGACGCTCCAGCCAGCCGACGAGGAGCGCCATGGCCCGGGGATCGGCCCGGAGTCGGTGGCCGGCGCCGGGGAGCACCCGGAGCTCCGCTCGTCCCCCCACCGCCTCGGCGAGGGCCCGGGCATCGGAGACCGGGACGTCGTCGTCCTCGGCGCCCTGGACGACGAGCACCGACCGCCCCTCGAGGGACCCGGCGGCCACGACCGGCCGGAGCGTCCCGAACTCCCCCGCCCACCGCCGGAGATCGGCCGGGAACCCGGGGCTCGTGATCACCCCCACCCGGCGGGCCAGGCCGGCCATCGCCTCGGGCTCCTCCCCCCAGCCCGCCAGGGTCGCCGGCGACCCCAGGCACCCGACCCCCCGGACCCGGGGGTCCGCGGCCGCCAGGCAGAGGGCGAGGCTCCCTCCCACCCCGAACCCGACCATCCACACCCCCCCGCCGGCGGCCAGCCCGGCGGCGTGTCCGGCCAGGGCGGCGAGGTCCTCGAGCCAGCCGCAGAGGGAGAAGTCCCCGGCCGATCCCCCCACCCCCCGCAGGCAGCCGGCGATGACCCGCCACCCCGACTCCGCCGCCAACCGGTCGGCGAGGACGGGGAGGCTCCGGCCCGTCCGCCCGGCGCTCTGCTCCTCGAGGGGGAAGTCGTGGACGAGGACGACCGCACTGGCGGGTCCAGCCGCAGCCGAAGCCGCAGCCGGCCCGGCCGGGGCCGACGTGGCGGGCGCCCCGCCCGAGACGTGGACCATGAGCGGGCCCGCCGGCCCCGGCAGGGTCTGCCAGGTCCCCCCGGGCACCGATCAGCCCCGGCGCCGGCGCGGTCGAGGCCTCCCGAAGCGCGGGGGCCGTTCCGGGACGTCCGCCCGCTCGCCCTCCGACGGGCGGGTTTCCGCGTCCACCACCTCAGTATCCCTCCCGCCGCCCCCTGCCGGGTGGTGCCGGCGGCGGGCACGGGCAGGAGGGCTAGATGCCGATCCGCTGGGCGAGGAGCTCCCGGTGGTAGGTGGGGTCGCCGAGGAGAAGCTCGGAGGACTTGGCCCGCTTGAAGTAGAGGTGGGCGTCGTGCTCCCAGGTGAACCCGATCCCGCCGTGGATCTGGATGTTCTCGGCGGCGGCGTGGAAGTAGGCCTCCGAGCAGTAGGACTTGGCCAGGCTGGCGACGACGGGGAGCTCGTCGGAGTCCTCCGCCGCGGCCCACCCCGCGTAGTAGGCGGCCGACTTCCCCGACTCGACTTCGAGGAGCATGTCGGCGCACTTGTGCTTGATGGCCTGGAACGACCCGATGGGCCGGCCGAACTGGATCCGGGTCTTGGCGTACTCGACGGACATGTCGAGGCACCGCTGGGCCCCCCCGACCTGCTCGGCGGCGAGGGCCACGGCGGCGAGGTCCAGGGTCCTGCTGAGCACCGGCCCGGCCGCCCCCTCCTCGCCCACGAGCCGGGCCGGGGTCGAGGCGAACTCGATCCGGGCCTGCTTGCGGGTCTGGTCCATGGTGGCCAGCGGGGTCCGGGTCAGCCCCGCCGCCCCTCCCTCGACGGCGAAGAGGCTCACCCCCGCACCGGTCCGGGCCGCGACGAGGACGAGCTGGGCGGTGTGGCCGTCGAGGACGAACATCTTCTGGCCGTTCAACACCCACCCGTCACCCTGGCGGGAAGCCTCCATGGTGATCCCCTCGAGGTCCCACCGGCCGCTGTCCTCGGTGAAGGCGAGCGTCGCCACCGTCTCCCCGCCGGCGATCCCGGGGAGGAGGTCCTTCTTCGCCGACTCGTCGCCGGACGACAGAAGGCAATTGGCGGCGAGGGCGACGGTCGAGAAGTACGGCGCGCAGAGCAGGGCCGCACCCATCTCCTCGAGCACGACGGTGAGCTCGACGTAGCCGAACCCCGCGCCCCCGTACTCCTCGGGAATGGTCATGGCCTGGAGCCCGAGCTGGTTGGCCATCTGCTCCCAGACGGCGGCGTCGTACCCCTCGGTCGTCTCCATGAGACGCCGGACCTCGGTCATCGGGGACTTGTCCTCGAGGAACCGCCGCACGGCCCGCCGAAGCTCTTCCTGCTCCTCGCTGAAGGCGAAATTCATGCCTCGTTCCCCCTGTCGGGTCCCAGCTCGCCGCCGCCTCCGGCCCCCGGCCCGGTGCTCCAGGTAGGCGCTCCGAGGCGTCGGTCGTTGGTCTACCAGACCCGGCGAGATGTTGACCACCCGGTCAATAAGCTGTCGCCATGACCCTCCACTACGAGGACACCCTCGTCGAGGTCCACCGGGTCGTGGTGGGCCCCATGGACAACAACGTCCACGTCATCCGCTGCCGTCGCACCGGGGAGGCCGTCCTCGTGGACGCCGCCAACGAGCACGAGCGGCTCCTCGACCTCTGCCGGGACCTCGGCGTCCGGCGGGTGGTGGAGACCCATGGCCACTGGGACCACATCCAGGCCGTCCCCGCCGTCCGGGACGCCGGCTACGGCGTCGCCGTCACCGCCGCCGACGCCGGGATGCTCCCCTCCTACGACGAGATCCTGGAGGACGACGCCGTCGTCGAGGTCGGCGACCTCCGGATCCGGACCATCGCCACCCCGGGACACACGCCGGGGTCGATCTGCTTCCACGTCGAGGGCAC
Source organism: Acidobacteriota bacterium (assembly GCA_028872975.1). Lineage (GTDB taxonomy): Bacteria > Actinomycetota > Acidimicrobiia > Acidimicrobiales > UBA8190 > UBA8190. The sequence continues at coordinate 2,659 of JAGWNV010000018.1, read as the reverse complement.
CCCGCTGCTCTTCAGCGGCGACACCCTCTTCCCTGGGGGACCCGGCGCCACCACGTTCGAAGGCGGCGACTTCCCGACCATCATCCGCTCCATCGAGGACCGCCTCTTCTCCGCCTTCGGGCCCGACACCCTCGTGCTCCCCGGCCACGGCTCCGACACCACCATCGGCGCCGAACGGCCCCATCTCCAGGAGTGGGTAGACCGGGGTTGGTGACGAGCCGGCCCCCTCTGGTCGGCACCCCTTCGGGGGAGATCCCCCGGACCATCGCCTGGACGGTCCTCGCCGTCGGCGGCGCCGTCGCGCTGGTGGCGGCGGTGACCGACCCGGGCGCCGCCGGCGGGGCCGCCTCGCAGGCCTGGCCCCCCTTCGTCCTCGTCGCCGGACTCCTCCTCGTCGGGACCGTCGCCGCCGAGGAGGGGGTCTTCGAGGTCGCCGGCCGGGCGCTGGACCGGCTCCCCTCCGGCGGCCCGGCCCTCTACGCCGCCTCCATGACCACGGTGGCGGTGGTCACCGCCCTCCTCAACCTCGACACGGCCGTGACCTTCCTCACCCCCGTCCTCCTCGCCGCCGCCCGTCACCGCCGGGACCGGTCCGGACCGGACCTCGCGGCCCCGATGCTCTACGGCTGCCTCCTCATGTCGAACGCCGCCTCCCTCCTCCTGCCGGGATCGAACCTCACGAACCTCATCGTCCTCGGCCATCTCCATCTCTCCGGCGGGGCCTTCGCCGCCCGGATGGCCCCCGCCTGGCTTGCCGCCTCCGCCGTCACGGGCCTCGTCGTCGGCCTCTCCTTCCGTCGCCACTTCGCCCCCGCCCCCCGTCAGTGGCCGGAGGGCCGACCGCCGACGCCGCCGGCCCTCCGGGGACCGCCCGTCGCCCCGGTGCCGGCCCCCGCGCCCCACCGCCGCCGACCTGGCCCGATCGGGACCGCGGGCGTCCTGGCGGCGACGACCCTCGTCGTCGCCCTCCGGTCGCCAGCCCTCGCCGTCCTCGCCACCGGCCTCCTCCTCGTTGGCCTCCACGAGACGATCTGGGTGCCGCCGAGGAAGCGGATCCCGCTGGGCCCAGTAGGGGCAGCAGAGGAAGGAGAAGAAGAGGAGAGAGAAGTGGAGGAGGACGGGAGGCCGGCGAGGGCGACCCACCTCGTCGGTGCCGTCGGCGGCCCGGTCCTCCCCGGCCTCTTCGGCATCGCCCTCGGCGCCGGGACGGTCGGCCGGGCCTGGCAGGGGCCCTCCTGGCTCCTCGCCCACGCCTCGGTTTGGCTGGCGGGGCCCGTCGCCGCCCTCTTCTCGATCCTCCTCAACAACCTCCCGGCGGCCTCCCTCCTCGCCGCCCGTCACCCCGCCCATCCCTTCTCGGTCCTCGTGGGCCTGAACCTCGGCCCGAACCTCCTCGTCACCGGATCGCTCTCCTCGATCCTCTGGTGGCAGCAGGCCCGCCTGGCGGGGGCCCGGCCCTCGGCTCGGGAGGTGAGCCGGCTCGGCCTCCTCTCGGTCCCCCCGGCGATGGCCGCCGCCCTCGCCCTCCTGGCCGCCACCGGGTGGCGGTGACGGCTAGGGGAAGAGTCCCCGGGCGGCGATGGCGTCGGCCACCCGCTGGACGGCGAGGGCCCCGGCGGCACGGCGCATCGAGACTCCGAGCCCCTGACCCTTCGCCCAGACGGCGGTGAAGGCGTCGTCCATGGTCCGGCCCAGCCGGCTGGCGACGAGGTCCTCGTCCCAGGCGTACCCCTGTCTGCTCTGGGCCCACTCGAAGTACGACGCCGTGACCCCACCGGCGTTGGCCAGGATGTCGGGCACCACGGTGATCCCCCGTTCGTCGAGCACCCGGTCGGCGTCGGGGGTCGTGGGGCCGTTCGCCGCCTCCACGACCACCTTGGCCAGCATGTCGGCGGCGTGGCGGGCGTCGATGGCCCCTTCGAGCGCGGCCGGGACGGCGAGCTCGGCATCGACGGACCAGAGCTCCTCGGAGGAGATGGGCTGGCCGCCGTCGAACCCGGCCACCGACCCGCTCGTGGTCACGTGATCGGACAGCATCCCGACGTCGAGGCCCCCGGGGTTGTGCACCGCGCCCCCGATGTCGGCGACCGCCACCACCCGCATGCCCGCCGACCACAGGAGGAAGGCGAGCGGCCCCCCCACCTTGCCGAAGCCCTGCACCACCACCCGGGCCCTGGCGATCTCCATCCCGAGCGCAGCGAACACCGCCCGCACGCACCGGACGACGCCCGACGCAGTGGCGCCGGCGTGCAACCGCATCCCCCCCACGGCGAGGGGCTTGCCGGTCACCGTCCCGGGGAGTGCCCGGCCGTGGAGCATGTCGATGGTGTCGAGCACCCAGGCCATCACCCGCTCGTCGGTGTTGACGTCGGGTGCCGGCACGTCGGTGTCGGGCCCGAGCAGGGAGGCGATCTCGAAGGTGTACCGCCGGGTGAGCCGTTCGAGCTCTCCGGTCGACAGCGACCGGGGATCGCACCGGACGCCGCCCTTGGCGCCGCCGAAGGGGATGTCCACCACCGCCGTCTTGAGCGTCATGTCGGCGGCCAGGGCGGCCACCTCGCCGGCGCCGGTGTGGGGATGGAACCGGATCCCCCCCTTGCCCGGTCCCCTCGTCGTGTTGTGGTGGATCCGCCAGCCCGTGAAGACCTCGACGTGGCCG
>JAGWNV010000287.1 GCA_028872975.1 Acidobacteriota bacterium | reverse complement strand
CACCTCACGAGGGCCGTCCCCTCGACGTCGGTTCTGTCCTCGCCCCGCCCGGCGCCGTACGCTCGCCCGACGTGCGGCCCTGCGGCCGCCAGACCAAGGAGGCGAGACGTGCTGAAGGGCTTCAGGAACTTCCTCATGCGCGGCGACGTGATCGTCGTCGCCGTCGGCCTGGTCGTGGCCCTGGCGTTCAACCAGCTGGTCACCGCCTTCACGGCCAACCTCATCAACCCCCTCGTCAACCGGCTCCAGGGCTCGAAGGGCAGCCTCGGTGTGCAGCTCGGCGATCCCAACAACGCCAAGACCTTCATGGACTTCGGTGCCTTCGTCTCCGCCATCATCTACTTCGTCATCTTCATGGCGGTGATCTACTTCGCGGTGGTGACCCCCTACCGGTTCGTCCAGGCGCGCCGTGGCCAGGTGGTGTTCGGCGACCAGCCGCCGGTGAAGGCCTGTCCGGCCTGCCTGTCCGACGACCTGCCCGTGGCCGCCACGAAGTGCAAGTACTGCGGGACGGGGCTCGAGCTGCCGACCACGCCGAGCGCCGTCTGAACGTCTGACCGACGGCGCGTGTCGGCGCCTACCGGTCCGGCCGGGGGGGCGCCAGACCGAACATGGCAGTGATGCCGTGGTCGCGGCCGGCCGTGTAGCCGCCGTCGACCACGAGGGCGTGGCCCGTCACGAAGGAGGACTCCGAGGAGAGGAGGAAGGCGGCGGCGGCGGCGATCTCCTCGGGCCGGCCGATCCTCCCGAGCTTGTGCTCGGCCACCACCTCCCGCTCGGCCTGCTCCATGCCGGGCAGACCGAAGATGACCTGTCTCGTCATGGGCGTGTCGATGAACCCGGGGCAGATGGCATTGACCCGGATGCCGGCCCCGGCGTAGTCGATGGCCAGGTTCTTGGTGAGGAGGACCACCCCGCCCTTCGAGGCGTTGTAGGAGCTGCCGCCGGCGGTGCCCTCGATGCCCTCGATGCTGGCGATGGTCACGATCGACCCCCGCTCCCCCGAGGGCTCCTGGGCCAGCATCCGGCCGATCACGTGCTTGGCGACGAGGAACGTGCCGGTCAGGTTGGCGCCGACGACACGGTGCCACTCGCTGGCGTCGAGGAGGTGCACGGGGCCCCCGCCGGCCACGCCGGCAGCCTGCACCAGGCCCTCCACCGACCCGAAGACGTCGGCGGCGCCCTCCACGAGGCGGGCCACCGCCGGTTCGTCGGTCACGTCGGTGGAGGCGTACCACCAGCGGCCGGTCTCGGCGGAGGGGTGGAGGTCGGGAGGGCCGGGGTCACCGCCGAGATCGGCGGCGGCGACGTTGGCCCCCTCCTCGAGGAGCCGCCTCGCCGTGGCCCGGCCGATGCCCGAAGCCGCCCCGGTGACGACGACGGTCCGGCCGCGCAGTCCTCGCACGGTGGGCGATGATACGGCCCGTCCCCGACCGAGCCGGAGGAACCAGGTGCGCTTCGCCCTCTTCTACGAGATCCCCGTGCCGCGTCCCTGGGACGAGGGTACCGAGCACCGGGCCTACAAGGAGGTCCTCGAGCAGGCGGTGGCGGCCGAGCGGTTCGGCTGGGCTGCGGTGTGGACCGTCGAGCACCACTTCCTGAGCGAGTTCTCCCACTGCTCGAACCCCGAGGTCCTCTACGGCGCCATCGCCGCCCGGACCAGCCGGATCCGCCTCGGCTACGGCGTCCGGCTCATGCCCAGGCCCTACAACCACCCCGTGCGGACGGCCGAGTCGGTGGCCGTCCTCGACCTCATCTCCGACGGCCGGGTGGACTTCGGCACCGGCCGGTCCTCCACCCGAGCCGAGCTCGAGGGCTTCGGGGTCGATCCCTCGGAGACGAGGGCCATGTGGCAGGAGGCCATCGGGCACGTGGTGGCCTGCTGGACCAACGACGAGGTGGAGCTCGACGGGCGGTACTGGCAGATGCCCCGCCGCCGCGTCCATCCCAAGCCTCTCCAGAAGCCCCACCCACCGATCTGGGGGGCCACGAGCAGCGAAGAGGGCCATCGGCAGGTCGGCTCCCTCGGCCTCGGCCTCTGCTCCTTCGCCGTGGGCGTGCCCCCCGAGGAGGTGAAGGCCAAGGTCGACCTGTACCGCGAGGCCGTCCGGAGCTGCACCGAGCCCCTCGGGGCCTTCGTCCACGACAACGCCGCCACCTTCACCATGGCCCTCTGCGCCCCTGACCGCCAGGAGGCCCTCGACGCGGCAAGGGAGTCCTTCGAGCACTACCCGGGGGCCGGTGCCCGACAGATCGCCACGATGGCTGGATGGATGGCGGAGCGGGGCCAGGACCTCGGGTCCTACGCCTACGCGGCCGAGCTCCAGAAGACCGACGAGGAAGGCCTTCTCGATCTCCTCTCCCTCGAGTACCTGGTCGAGTCGGACGCGGCCGTGGTGGGAACGCCCGAGGAGTGCGTCCGGACCTGCCGCCGGTACGAGGAGGCGGGCATCGACCTCCTCCTCTGTCTCGTGAACCCCTACCGAGTCCCTCACGAGACGGTCATGCAGACCATCGAGCTCATGGGCACCGCCGTGATCCCCGAGCTGCGGGCGTGACCGGCGTCGGGTCGGTCCCGGCGGCGGCGCTCGACCCGGAGCTGGACGCGGCGGTGCGGGCCCGGCCCGGCTTCGGGACCGAAGCCCGTCTCGACGACATAGCCGTGATCCGGTCGCTGCGGGACACGCCGGCGATGCTCGCCGCCCTGGGCAGGAGCCTGCCCGGCGACGACCGGGTGGCGGTGGAGAACAGGGAGGTGCCCGGGCGGACGCCCGAGCGCCGGCTCCTCCTCCGCCTCTACCGGCCCCGCCACGTCGAGGGCGGCGCCCTCGTGTTCCTCCACGGAGGGGCCTACGTCCTCGGCGACGTCTACGTCGAGGAGCAGCGCTGCCTCCATCTCGCCGCCGAGACCGGCGCCCTCGTCGTCTCCGTGGAGTACGCCCTCGCTCCCGAGGAGCCCTTTCCGTCCGGTCTCGAAGACGCCTATGCCGGACTGTGCTGGGTGTCCGGCCAGGCCGAGGCCCTCGGTGTCGACCGCGGGCGGATCGCCGTCGGGGGCTCGAGCGCCGGTGCGGGCCTGGCCGCCGCCCTCGCCCTCCTCGCCCGCCGGCGAGGCGGCCCGGAGATCTGCTTCCAACTCCTCGTCTACCCGATGCTCGAC
>JAGWNV010000017.1 GCA_028872975.1 Acidobacteriota bacterium | reverse complement strand
GAAGTGTGCGATGGCCGCCGCCACCACGGCGGCCACCAGCGACACGACGACGGCCTGGACGGCGAGGCCGAAGAACAGCGACACCGACGAGGAGCCGAGCGCCTTCAGCACGGCGAAGTCCCGGGTGCGCTCGAGGGCGCTCACGTAGACCATCGCCGCCACGATGACGGCGGCGACCACCCAGGCGAAGATCCGGGAGTTCTCGATGGACGACCGCGCCGAGGCCATGGCCGCCAGGCTCTGCGACTCGACCTGTGCCGGGCTGAGCACCTGCAGGCCAGGGGGTGCCGACCGGGGGACGCCGCCGAGCACGAAGGCGCTCACGAGCGGCCTTCCCCCGAAGGCCACCGCCTGGGCGTCGCCGAGGGGGACGAAGACGTCGGGCACGCCTCCGATGAGGGTCTTGTCCGCCACGGTCCCGACAACGGTGAAGCGCCGCCCGGCCACGCTGAAGTGCTGGCCGATTGTCAGCCCGAGTCGTCGGTCGACGACGGCCTGGCCCGTCGAGCGCACGGCGCGGCCGGAGACGAGGCCGGGGCCATCGAAGCCGCCGGGGATGACGCCCACGAGTACGAGGCTCCGTGTGGCGCTCCCCACGGTGGCCGCCTGCGGGACGATCGCCACCGGCTGGGCGACCTTCACCCCCGGCGTCGCCGCCACCGCCGGCTCCGCCGTGCCGGGGATCGGGGCCAGCGCCGCCACCCGCGCCGAGGAGCCGGCCGCCACCATCCACGCCTGGCCCCCGAGGCTCGACACCGTCTGGTCGATCTCGAAGGAGAAGCCGGCGGCGAGCCCCGCCATGAGCAGCGTCATGGCGAACAGCAGGGCGGCGCCGGCGATGGCGATGAGGAATTGCCGCTTGCGGAACCGGAGATCCTGCAGCGTGATGGCGAGCATCCCCATTGCGTCTGCTTTCGCGATCTGGCCGCCGCGGGTGAGATCCGGGATGCTACGCCGCTCTCTTGACCCGAGGGTAGGTAAGCATACACTTACGGTTAATGGCCGCTTACCGATCCGAACCGTGGATGGCGCTGGGCGACCCCACCCGACTGGCGATCCTCGAACTCCTCGTCGAGGCGCCGGCCGCCGTCGTCGACCTGGCCAGGGTGCTGCCGGTGAGCCGGCCGGCGGTCTCCCAGCACCTGAAGGTCCTGAAGGAGGCCGGGCTCGTCCTCGACGAGCCTGCCGGCACCCGGCGCATCTACCGGGTCCGGCCCGAGGCCCTGGCCGAGCTGCGGGCCCGGCTCGACCGCTACTGGGAGCAGGCGCTCACCGCCTACAGGACCGAAGTCGACCAGACATCCGAGGAGAAGTGATGAGCGAACAACTGGAGCGCGCGGTCCGCCATTCGATCTCGGTGGCGGCACCGATCGACAAGGCCTTCGAGGTCTTCACGGAGGGTTTCGGCCGGTTCAAGCCGCCCGAGCACAACCTGCTCGGGGTGCCGATCGCCGAGACGGTCTTCGAGACACACGTCGGCGGGTCGCTTCTCGACCGGGGCGTGGACGGCAGCGAGTGCCGCTGGGGACGGGTGCTCGCCTTCGAGCCGCCGACCCGGTTGGTCTTCAGCTGGGACATCAGCCCCGCCTGGCAGATCGAGACCGACCCCGCCCGGACCAGCGAGGTCGAGGTGACCTTCGTGGCCGAGGGCCCGGGGCAGACGAGGGTGGAGCTCGAGCACCGCCACCTGCACCGCCACGGCGACGGCTGGGACGCGCTCCGCCACGGCGTCGACGGGGACCAGGGATGGCCCCTCTACCTCGAGCGCTACGCCGCGGTCTGCGCCGGGGGGAGATGAATATGCCTGTCACCACCACCGACCTCGACTGCCCGCCCGAGGTGGTGTTCGACTACGTCACCGACCCCCGCCGGTTCTCCGAATGGCAGCAGGGCGTCGTGAGCGCCCGCATGGAATCCGAGGAACCCCATTGCGCCGGGGCGCGCTGCGTGACGCGGCGAAAGGTCGGCTTCGTCACCCGCGACTTCACCTCCGAGGTGACCCACGTCGATCGCCCCCGGTCGTGGGGGGTCCGGGGCATCGACGGCCCCATCCGGGCCGTGGTCGACGTCCTCGTCGAGCCCCTCGACGACGGGGCCCGGACACGGCTCACGATCGGCGTCGACTTCGAGGGCCGGGGGTTTGGTGCCCTTCTCGTGCCGCTCGTGGTGCGTCCCCAGGCCGCCCGGGAGATGCCCGCCAACCTCGATCGGCTGAAGGCACGGATCCCGGGCGCCGGCTAGCGACTCGACCCGTCCCGGGTGGTGCCCGCACCCCCCGCCGGTGGTGGGGCAGGCCATGGTGCCGGCCGGGCCCCCGACGGCCCACAATGGCGTCATGCGGGTGGTGATCTGCGGCACGCGCGGGTCCACGCCCGCACCGGGCCCGGAGTTCGTGCGCTACGGGGGCCACACCTCCTGTGTGGCCCTGGCCCACGACGGCGAGGCGCCCCGGCTGGTCCTCGACGCCGGGACCGGCATCCGGACCGTCACGGCCCTGCTCGGTGGTCGTCCCTTCGAGGGCGCCATCCTGCTCGGACATCTCCACTGGGACCACACCCAGGGGCTCCCCTTCTTCGGCGCCGCCGACCGTCCCGACGGCCGCACGACGCTGTACGCCCCCGCCCAGGGCGACACCGAGGAGGTCCTCGAGCGCGTCATGGCGCCCCCGCACTTCCCCATCACCCCTGTGGAGCTGCGCGGCACCTGGGAGTTCCGGGCCCTCGAGCCGGGCATCCACGAGATCGAGGGCTTCGCCGTCACCGCCCTCGAGATCCCCCACAAGGGCGGCCGCACCTACGGCTATCGCGTCTCGGACGGCACCGGCACCCTGGCCTATCTCTCCGACCACTGCCCCACTTCGCTGGGCCCGGGCCCCGACGGGCTCGGCGAGCGCCACGAGGCCGCCCTGGCCCTGGCCGCCGCCAGCGACCTTCTGCTCCACGACGCCCAGTACACCGACGAGGAGCTCCCCGGTCGCGCCCACTTCGGGCACGCCTCGGTCGGCTACGCGGTGGCGCTCGCCACCGACGCCGGCGTGGGCCGCCTGCTCCTGTACCACCACGACCCGCCGCGCACCGACGACCAGATCGACGACCTGGTGGCGGCGTGCACCGGCGCCGCCGTGCCCGTAGGGGCGGCCGCCCAGGGCATGGTTGTCGACCTCCCTTGACGTCGACCGTGGCGCGGTGCTCGCCTAGGCTGCCATCGTGGCGATCCGCGTCGTGCTGGCCGAGGACAACTACCTCGTGCGCGAAGGCGTCGCCAAGCTGATCGCCGGCGAAGACGATCTCGAGCTGCGCACCACGTGCGAGGACTACCAGTCTCTCCTCGACGCCATCGACGCCGAGGCGCCCGACGTCGTCGTGACCGACATCCGCATGCCGCCCACCGGGACCGACGAGGGGATCCGGGCCGCCAACGAGCTGCGCCAGCGGCTCCCCGACGCCGGCGTGGTCCTCCTGTCGCAGTACTCCGAGCCCGCCTACGCCCTCAGCTTCCTCGAGCAGGGATCGAGGGGCCGGGCATACCTGCTCAAGGAGCGGGTGTCGGACATCGACCAGCTGGCCGAGGCCATCCGGGAGGTGGCCCGGGGCGGCTCGGTCATCGACCCCGAAGTCGTCGACGCCCTCGTCACCGCCCGCTCGAAGCCCGCCGACTCCCCCCTGCGGCTGCTCACCCCCCGGGAGACGGAGATCCTGGCCGAGATGGCCACGGGGAAGAACAACGCCGCCGTCGCCGCCGCACTCGTGCTCTCGGAGCGGGCCGTGGAGAAGCACATCAACTCCATCTTCTCGAAGCTCGGCCTCTCCCAGGAGCCCGACGTCCACCGGCGGGTGAAGGCCGTCCTCCTGTTCCTGTCCGCCCAGGGCACCTGACCCCGGGCCTGCCGGGGCCGCCCCGGGTGCTGGCCCCACCGCCGGCGGGCGTGCTGTCTCTGTGGTCGGCCCGGTCGGCCGCCTGCCAGGATGGGGCCATGGGGGCGGACGGAAACCGGGCCGGCGACGGCCAGCGGCGCGTCCTCGTCGTCGACGACCAGGCCCCGTTCCGGGCCGCCGCCAAGGCGGTGGTGGCCATGACGGCCGGCTTCGAGGTGGTGGGCGATGCCCGGTCGGGCGAGGAGGCGGTGACCCGGGCCGAGGACCTGGGGCCGGACCTCGTGCTCATGGACATCAACATGGAAGGCATGGGCGGGATCGAGGCCACCCGCCGGATCACCGCCAGCCATCCCGAGGTCCGGGTGATCCTGCTGTCGACCTACGACGAGGAGGACCTTCCCGCCGACGCCCGGAGCTGCGGCGCCCTCGCCTACGTCCACAAGGAGCTCTTCGGGCCCGACGTGCTCGAGGAGGCCTGGGCCGGGGACGCCGGCACCACGCTCAACCCGCGGGGCTGACCGGCTCCAGGGGGATGCGGCCCGAGACGGCCGTGCCCTCGCCCAGGGCCGAGCGGACCCGGACCGTCCCGCCGATGGCCCCCACCCGGTCGCTCATGTTCACGAAGCCGGCACCGTGGCCCTTCGTACCGGCGGTGTCGAACCCGACCCCGGTGTCTCGCACCTCGAAGCACAACCCCCGCTCGTCCCGCCAGACCCGCACGGCGGCCGTGGCACCCTCCCCGGCGTGCTTGCCGGCGTTCTGCAGCGCCTCCATGCAGCAGAAGTAGACGGCTGCCTCCTGCTCAGGCGTGAAGCGCTCGAGCCCCTCCGCCTCGACGGTGGTGGGGAGGGCGGCGCGGCCCGCCGCCGAACGAAGCGCCTCCTCGATGCCCCGGTCGACGAGGAGGGGCGGGTAGATCCCGTGTGCCAGGGCCCGCAGCTCGGTGACGGCGTCCTGGAGGCTCTGGCCGAGCTGGTCGAGCATGTCGGCCGAGGCGCCGGGGTCGGACTCGACGAGCTTGCGGGCCAGGCGGACGTTGACGGCCAGGGCCACGAGGTGCTGCTGGGCGCCGTCGTGGAGGTTGCGCTCGATCTGCCGCCGGGCGGCGTCGGAGGCGGCCACGATGCGGGCCCGCGAGGCCCGCAGCTCCTCGGCCTGGCGGCGGACCTCGTCGAGGGACTCCTGGAGCGCCGAGTCGAGCTCCACGTTGTGGAGGGCCAGGCCGACCTGGCGGGCCAGCTCGGTGAGCATGGTGTCGTCGTCGTCGGTGAACTGGTCGCCGCCGGGAGGCCGGACCACGACGATCAGGCCGAGGACCCGGCCCGAGTGCGTCGTGGGGGCCACCCGCACCAGCGACAGCTGGCGCCCCACGACGAGTCCCGGCATCCAGACCTCGAGCCAGGCGTTGCCCGTCACCCCGGCCCGCGACACCACCGACTCCTCCTCGGGTCCGAGCACGAGCCTGGCCGTGGGACGGTCGGGCACCGACACGGTCCGCTCGAGGTGTCCCCCCGTGCCCGTCCACACCTCGGCGACCGACAGGGCCAGGGTCTTGCGCAGCGACTCGGCCACCTGCAGCAGCAGCTCGTCCATGGGGACGGCGCGAGACAGCCGGCTGCCGAAGGTGCGGAGCACGGCGTCGGGGGCCTCGCGCTCGCCGTAGACGACGCGGTTGGCGTACTGGGCGAGGCGGTCGCGGGCGGGCCCGTAGACGAGGGCCGAGACGGCGGCGGCCGCCATCGACAGCGCCAGGAGGGACCGCTCGGCGTGGGTCGGCGTCCTGCCCAGGCCGACCACGATGACCAGGTAGACGGCCACCACCACGCCGGTCAGGCCGGCGAGCGACACGGTGTGGGTCAGGATGCGGTCGATGCGGCCGGCGAAGCGCTGGATGGCCCCCATGGCGAACGCCACGGCCACCGGCAGCGTGGACAGGGCCACCACGAGCGGGGCCCGGGTGGGCCAGCCCCACAGGAGCCGGAGCGCCAGGGCCACGAGGAGCAGCTCCAGGCCCAGTGACACCGCCCAGCCGAACCACTGCAGGCGCTGGCGCTCGAGCCCCATCGACCGCGCGTAGCGGCGCTGGGAGCCGACCACGCCGATGGCCAGGGCCACGACGAGCTCGGCGCCGACGGGCCACAGCGGCAGGGACGGCCTGACGCTCCACATGGCCAGGCCGACACCGGCGCCCACCACGTAGCCGCCGGTGATCACCGCTCTCGACAACCGGCAGCTCCCGTCGGGGAGCCCGAGGAGCAGGTGCATGGCCGCCACCGGCAGAAGCGCCAGGGCGAGGGGCTCCGCCGCCCGGGCGAAGTCGACGACCCCTCCCGACGTCACGCCGTGGAGGTGGGCGTCGACCACGGCCGCCGAGATCGTCGCCAGGGCCCCGAGGGCGGTGGCCACGAGGAGCAGGAGCGGCTGGCGCTCGGAGGGCCGGCGCCAGAGGGCCGTCGCCCCGGCGGCGGCGAAGGCGCCGACCACGACGGCCCGGACCACCTGGGAGACGAGGTCCCCCCGGTGGTCGACCACCGGCGCACCGGCGGCGGCGGCCACCGACACGACGACGAGCACCAGCCCCGGCACCAGGGCGGCGGGACGCGCCGTCAGGGTCCCCCCCGAGGGACGGGCCCGGCCGAGGTCGCGGACGACGAGAGGGGTGACCGGTGCGCTCATCTGCCCCCGGCGTTCATGGGCTCGGCCACCGGTGGGCGCGGCTCGGCGGCGGCGCCCCGGCCGTCGTCCTCCACCCGGCCGTCGCGCATGCGCACGACCCTGCTGGCCGGGGCGGCCACGTGCTCGTCGTGGGTCACGAGGAGGATGGCCTGGCCCCCGGCGTGCAGGCGCCGGAACAGCTCGAGGATCTCGAGGCCCCCTTCGGAGTCGAGGGCGCCGGTCGGCTCGTCGGCGAGGAGCAGGGTGGGGGCGTTGGCCAGCGCCCGGGCGATGGCCAGGCGCTGGCGCTGGCCGCCGGAGAGCACGCCGGGGGCGCTGCGGGCCTTGTCGCCGAGGCCCAGGAGGTCGAGGAGGTCCCGGGCCCGGCTCTCGGCCTGCCGGCGCTTGGTCCCGGCGATCATGGCCGGCAACGTGACGTTCTCGAGCACGCTCATGCCCTCGAGGAGGTTGAAGAACTGGAAGACGATGCCGATGTGGCGGCGCCGCATGCGGGCGAGGTCGTCCTCGTTCTTCTCGGCCAGCGACTCGCCGGCCACGACGACCTCGCCCTCGGTGGGCGTGTCGAGCCCGGCCACCAGGTTGAGCAGTGTCGACTTCCCGCACCCCGAGGGGCCCATGATGGCGATGAACTCGCCGTCGTCCATCACCATGTCGAGTCCCCTGAGCGCCCGGACCGGTGCCCCTTCGGACTCGTAGGTCTTGCGGAGCCCTCGGGCTTCCATGATGGTCACGATCTGCGCTCCTCCTCGTCTCCGGCCTGCCGGCCGTCGAGCTCCGGCACCACTTCCTTTGCCGCCGCCACCCGCCATGCGCCCACGGGCGCCTCCCGGCCCTTCACCCGGGCCGGCTCGATGACCGAGGCGGGGGGCGGGTCGGGAAGGGCCCGGTAGGTGGCGTCGCTCAGGACCGACTCGCCCGGCGCCGCCCACTGCTGGAGGCGCTGGGCCAGGTTCACGGTGTCGCCCACCATCGTGTACTCGAGGTGCTCCTCGGAGCCGAGGAGGGCGGCGGCCACCTCACCGGTGGTCACGCCGATGCCGAGCCCGAACTCGGGGAGGCCGTCACGGGCCCACCGCCGGTTCACCTCGGCCTGGGCGCCGTGCATGGCGGCGGCGGCCTCCACCGCTCTCGCGGCGTGGTCCTCCATTGGCACCGGGGCGCCGAACACCGCCATGACGGCGTCCCCCACGAACTGCATGACCGTGCCCCCCGAGGCGATGATCGCACGGTTCATCTCGCCCCGGTGCACGTGGAGCTGACGGGCCAGCGCGCTGGGGTCGGCCTGCTCGGCGATGGTGGAGTAGCCCCGGATGTCGGACATGAGGACGCTCACCGTGAGCCGGGTCGTCTCCCCGGGGACCTGCCCGTGGCCGCGCAGCATGTCGGCCACGCCTCCGGGGAGGAGCCGGCTCAGCGTCTCGCCCTGCTCCTCTCGGTCGACGATGGCCTCGTGCAGCATCCGCAGCCGGCGCAGCGACGTCTGGCCACCGCTGCTGGCGTCGCGGGCCAGGCGCAGGAAGAGCTTCTCCACGTCGTCGGCGGTGGCCGAGGCCGTGGTCCCCAGGGCGGCGGCGATGGCCTTGATTGGCCGGCCCTCGGCGACCAGCCTGAGCAACTCCTCCTCTGCCGGCGTGAGCTCGCCCGAGCCCGTCACGGGGTTGACCATGGCCTCGACGATGGAGGGGTCGAGCACCGAGCCGCCGGCGGCCACCGACCGCACCGCCTTGGCCAGCTGGTCCCCCTCGGCCACCCGGTCCTTGAGCAGATAGGCGTACCCGGCCGACCCCTCCTCGAGGAGGGAGATGGCGTACTCGGGGTCGTCGAACTGCGACAGGACGACGACCCCTGTGCCGGGGTGGCGCTTCCTGATCTCGTGGGCGGCGTCGATCCCCTCGCGCTGGAAGGCGGGAGGCATGCGGATGTCGGTCACCACGACCTGGGGGGCGAGCTCGGTGGCGCTCGTCACGAGCTCCTCGTAGTCCGACGCCGTTGCCACCACGGCGAAGTCGGGCTCGAGGGCGAGCAGCGCCCGCACCCCCTCGCGGACGATGAGGTTGTCGTCGGCGAGGACGAGGCTGATCGTCTCCTGGTCCCGACGCCCGCCCTCGACCGTCGCTCCTCCCTGCACCGCCTCCACCGAGGGCACCTACCGACGCTCCTCCCGCCGGTGGCCGGCGCGGAGGGCGACGAGCGCCTGGCGGTCGACCTGGTCGGCGCCGGCGACGGCCAGCGTGCAGGCGGTGACGGCCCGGAGCGTGGAGGTGCGCCGGCCCCCCTCGAGCACGGCCCGCTCGCCGTGGAGGGAGCCGGGGCCGTACTCGGCGATGCGTCTCCCGTCGACCTCCACGCGCACCACGCCGTCGAGCACGAGCATGAGCTCGTCGCCCTCCTCGCCCTGCTCGGTGAGGGCGGTGCCCGCCTTCACCTTGCGGATCCGGGGCTTGGCCGGTCCCCGCATGAGCTCGGCGGAGAGCTGGCGCTCGAGGGCGGTCTCCACCTCGGTGGCGAGGGCCGCCGAGTCGCGGTCGCCCCAGGGGCTGTGCTTGCCGAAGGCCCTCCGGTACCAGGCCGAGAAGTCGATGGTGCCGCTCTTGCGGGCCAGCTTGCCCTCGCCGTCGTAGAGCCAGTGGCGGGGGAAGGGGCTCGCCCCCACGAGCTCCTGGCGGGTGGAGCCGTCGGCGCCGATGGTGAGCGCCAGGGTGGTCCACGCCAGGGGCGCCGAGAACTGGACGAACGGCGCCCGGCGCACCCGCCTCGGCGCCGGCACTCCCGTGCGGCCCCCGCAGGTCTGGAGGAAGGTGACCTCGGTGGCGGTCACCTCGGGCGGCGGCCGGAGATCGGGGAGGGCGACGGCCTGGAATGTCGCCTGCCGGCCGCCCAGCCGCAACGTCGTCGAACCGATGAGCCCCCCGCCGTCCTGCCCGTGGTCGACGATCCGCCCGTCGCGTACCTCGACCCAGGCCCGGAGCCGGTTGGCGAAGCGGAACCGGTCGGCCAGCCGCAGCTCCTCGAGGTCGTCGACGACGTCGGGCGGGGGCTCGTCGTAATGGGCGATGCCGGCCTCGAAGGGCAGCTTGGTGGCGAGGCTGGTGATGGCCTCCGAGGGGATCCACGAGATCGAGGTGACGGTGGATTCGATGCGCATGGCCGCTCCTCGGGACCGTGACGTGCTGGGTGCAAACGGTACCGTCGCCGCCTGTTGCCTCCAAGGGTGAAGACAAGTGTCCCGCCGGGGGGCAGGCACCCCGGCGGCGCTCGGAAAGGCGCCTCCCCGCAGGACGGGGACGATCCTTGCCGTGGCGCGCGATTCCTCCGGCGGCGCCGGGGGTGGGCCGGAGGTCAGGCGATCCCGAGGTCGTCGAGCACGGTGCGGGCGGCGAGGTGGCCGCACATCCCGTGCACCCCCCCGCCCGGCGGCGTGGACGCCGAGCACAGGTAGAGGCCGGCGGCCGGGAGGCGGTAGGGGTTCCAGCGGGCCGCCGGCCGGAAGACGGTCTGGCGCAAGGTGGCGGCCCCGCCGTTGATGTCCCCGCCCACGTAGTTCGGGTCGTATCGAGCCATGTCGGCCGCCGTCACCGTGGCCCGGGCCAGGACCCGGTCGCCGAAGCCGGGGGCGAACCGCTCGATCTGGGCCTCGATCCGCCCTGACATGTCGACGGTGGAGCCGGAGGGCACGTGGCAGTAGCCCCAGAGGGTCTGCTTCCCCTCGGGGGCCCTCGTCGGGTCCACCACTCCGGGCTGGGCCAGGATGCAGAACGGCGCCTCGGGGTGCCTCCCGGCGTCGACCTCCCACTCGCTCCTGGCGATCTCCTCGAAGGTCCCACCGAGATGGATCGTCCCGGCGCGGTGGCACGCCTCTGCCTCCCAGGGCACGGGGCCGTCGAGGGCCCAGTCCACCTTGCAGACGCCGGGGCCGTAGCGGAACCGCTCGAGGGCGCGGCGGTAGCGGGCCGGGAGCCGGGCGCCGGCGAGGTGCAGGACCTGGTCGGGGGACACGTCGAGCACGGTGGCCCGTGAGCCCTCGACGCCGGCGAGGTCCGAGACCCACCGGCCGGTGACGACGTGCCCTCCCGCCGCCTCGAGCTCGGCCACGAGGGCGTCGACGATCCGGCTGCTGCCCCCCTCGGGGAGCGGCCACCCCGCGGCGTGGGCGAGGGCGGTGAAGAGCAGGGCATAGGACCCGGTGATCGGCGAGGAGAGGGGCCGCATGGTGTGGGCCGCCGCCCCGGCCAGGATGGCTCTTGCCTCCTCTCCCCGGAAGCCGGCCGCCAGCACCCGAGCCGGGAGCACTCCGAGGGCGCCGAAGCGCGCCAGGGAGACGGGATGGGCGGGGAGACGGCGCAGCGGGGCGAGGACGCTGCCGAGGATCCGCTCGGCGTCCCGGGTGACGGGGCCGAGCAGGCGGCGGTACCTCCCGGCGTCGGCACCGAGCGTCTGCGCCGTCTCCTCCACCGACCGGGTGACGGCGGCGGCCCGTCCCCCCGGGAGGGGATGGGCGAAGGCGACCTCGGGATGGTGGAGGCGCACGCCGTGGCGCTCGAGGCCGACGGTGGCGAAGAAGGGCGAGGCGGCGAGGAGCGGATGGACCGCCGAGCAGACGTCGTGGACGAACCCGGGCAGGGTGAGCGCAGCACTCCGGCATCCCCCGCCGGCGACGTCGGCGCCCTCCACCACCTCCACCTCGAGGCCGCCTCGGGCCAGCGTCACGGCGGCGGCGAGCCCGTTGGGTCCCGAGCCGACCACGGTGACCTCGGGCGCCCCCACGATGCGCGGATCCTACGGGACGGTCGTCACTCGCCTCGGAGCAGCTGGCTGGTGCGGGTCCGGGCGGCCAGCCGGGCCGGCACGAGCGAGACGAGGTTGGCGAGGACGACTGCGGCCACGGCGACGAGGACGAGCTGGACGGCGGGCACCGTGGCGTGGGGAACGGCGACGATCTCGGTGGCGAAGAGGTTCCACAGCACCCGCCCGGCGATGACGCCGAGCGGGATGCCCACCACCAGGCCCACGAGAGCCGAGACCGACGCCTGCCAGGCGATCACCGCCCCCAGCTGGCGCTGGACGAACCCGAGCGTCCGAAGCAGCGCCAGGTCGCGCCGGCGGCGGCTCACGGAGGCGACCAGGATGAGGCCGAGGGCCACCACCGCCCCGGCGGCCAGGGCGCCGGCCAACACGGCCGGCGTGTCGCCCATGGACCGGTAGTTCACGATCTCGGCGGGCTGCTGGACCGGGAGCACCGAGAACTGCCCGCCGCCGGCGGCGGGGTCGGCGGCGAGGACCTTGCTGGCCTCACCGGCGATCCTCTCGAGCGACGCCAAGGCCCGTCCCGCCGGCAGGCCGGCACGGAGTCGCACCACCACCATGCCAGGGCCGTTCTGGTTGGGATCGGGGTTGACCAGCGCCGCCTGCATGGCGGGCGGCTCGATCCCGAGGGCGAGGATCGCACCGGTCCCCATGGAGGTGTGGAGATAGCCCGCCGCGTTCCCGACGGCGGGGAGCGTGGCGGTGCCGACGATGCGCAGCCTGGTGGGCGGCACGTAGATGGGGGCGTCGGAGGGCGATCCGTAACTCACGACCACGGTGTCGCCGATGTGCTTGTGCAGTTGCGCCATGGTCGTGCCGCCGAGGACGATCTGCCCGTTCGCCTCCACCGGGTGCCCGGCCAGGATCGGGGGTGTCACCTTCGCCCCGGGGGCGGTCAGGATGATGGGGGTGGCGGCCCCGCCGACCTGGGCGTCGGCGAAGTTGAGCCCGCTCCAGGAAGCCACGTCGCGGTCGTGGCGGAGCATCGTGATGGCGGCGGGCGGGATGTTCCCGCCACCGTCCTCGGCCAGGGCGTAGTCCCAGTTCCAGCCGTAGAGGTGGGGGCTCGAGATGAGGGTGCGGAGGCTGCTCCCGAAGGTGAGCGTGGTCACCACCACCGCCACCGCCAGGCCGGCACCGAGCAGCGCCGAGCCCACCGGCACCGCTTCGCGTCCCCGCCCGCGGTCGACGGCGAAGCGGACGCCGGCCACCGACGCGGGGGGCAGGCCCAGCCGCACGGCCAGGCCGACGAAGGAGGAGCTCTGCTGGGTCGCCTCCGCCCGACGGAGGTTGCGCTGCCGGATGGTCATGGCCGCCACCACCAGCGCCACGGCGCCCAACGCCACCACGAGGAAGGCGAAGCCGGCCAGCAGCACCGTC
This sequence comes from Acidobacteriota bacterium, assembly GCA_028872975.1. Lineage (GTDB taxonomy): Bacteria > Actinomycetota > Acidimicrobiia > Acidimicrobiales > UBA8190 > UBA8190. The sequence continues at coordinate 4,859 of JAGWNV010000017.1, read as the reverse complement.
CAGTCGACTGCAGGCCCGGGCGAGGGATCGATCTGGCGCACGACTCCTATGGGCGCGATGGGAGACAGGCCGATCGACATTCCACAGGCGAGCAGGGCGCCGGCGACGATCGCCATGGCGGTGCCGAGAAGCGAGTCGGCCACGGTCATGGCCGGGTCGGCGCCCAGGGCCCGGATGACGTCGACGTCCTGCGCTTCGGACCGGATGCCCCGGCTGACGGCTTGGCCGGCGATGAAGAGCGTGGCCAGGGCGGCGATGAGCCCGAAGACGCCGATGGCGATCGACTCCGGCTTGACGGCCCGCTCGACCTCCCCGGTGACCACCGAGGTGAGGTGGAAGTTGTAGGTGGAGTTGGCGGGCAGCGCGCCGATGATGGCCCGCTCCACGGCGGGCGCGTCGGTGTCGCCATGGTCCAGGGTCAGCGAGTACGTGGGGAAGCCACCGCCGCCGGCCCGTACGACCTCAGCCGTCATGGCCGGGGTGAAGAGCACGGCGGTGGGATACCGGTCGATCTGGTCGACCACCACCGTCGTGGCCATGGAGACGATGCCGACGAGCCGGACCTCGGCTCGGAGTGCGGGCGGTACCTGCGGAGGCCCGAAGCTCGACTGGAAGAGCTGCTCGATCGAGAAGAAGTCGAAGGGCACTACCTGGCCGATGTGCCAGTGCAGGAGCCGGGCAGCCTCGGCCGTGGCCACCATCTCGTCGGTGCGCTTCGGGTCGGCGAGCCGGCCCTGGTCGGCCACGACGCCGTCCTCGGAGAAGCCGTAGCCTCCCACGCTCCCCTCGGTGTACACGATGTTGTTCTGCAGCGGCGGCGGGATGTGGGGCTTGCCGTCCTTGCCCGCCGGGGCGGCGAACATCTGGACCACGGCGGCGACCCGGCGGACGTCGGGAAGCGCCGCGAAACGGGCGGTGACCGCCGGCGAGTAGAGGTCTCCGGCCACGCTGTTGCCCTGGCTCGTGTAGAAGCCGACCTGGAGGTCCGAGGCGTGCGAGGAAGCGAGGAAGGACGGGTAGGCCGACTGCGTCCGCCGGGCCCCGGCCACCGCTGCCGTGGCCAGCCCCCCGAGGAGCCCGACCAGGAGGGTCAGGACGAGCAGCGACGGCCATCGCCGGTGGAGGGTCCGACGGAACCGGTACCAGCCGACGCGTAGCGCCGCTCTCGTCACGGGCCCTCGGAACGGGCCAGCTGCTCGGTCATCCCCACCTCCACGCCGGCGTCCCGGATCCGACGATTGTGCGGGACGGGAGCGGCGGCTGCCAGCAGGACAGCGCCCGGCGGCCGGGGGTGCCTGCACCCCTGACGCCCTAGCCTGGCACCGTGGCCGGCTCGCTGCGCCTCGAGGACCCCCTCACGCGACGACCCCTCGCCGTCCGTGTCGTCCCGGCCGGCCGGCTCACGGTCATCGGCCACCAGCGCAGGCCCCGGCCCGCCCACCTGAAGGCGCTCGCCGCCTCCATGCAGCGCATGGGCTTCGTCACCCCGCTGACCGTCGTCGAGCGAGACGGGGGCTTCGTCGTCATCGACGGCCAGCACCGACTCGAGGCCGCCATCGAGCTCGGCGTGGAGGAATTCCCTGTCGTGGTGGTGCCGGGCGACCTGGCCCGGAGGATGATGAGCCTCAACGTCGAGCAGCCGCTCAACATCCGGGAGCGGGCCTCCATCGCCCTGTCCATCTACCGGGAGGTGCTCGCCGAGCGCCGGAGGTCCCCGAGTCCGACGGCGAGCTGGTCGACGCCGTGGAGACCGCCCACCTCGTGACGCTCGGGCTCGCCTACGAGGGCTCGGGCCGCCTGGCCGGCAGCGCCTTCGAGCCGATCCTGAAGAAGTGCGACGGCTTCCTGGACGAACCGCTTTCGACGGCGTACGAGACCCGCCGCGCCCGGGCGGCCAGGGTGCTCGAGGCGGCCGAGGCCGTGAAGGCGGTCGAGGCGGCCCTGAAGGCCCAGGGTGCCTGGCACTCCATGGCCCGCTACCAGATCATCGGCTACGCCAACCCGGCCAAGCGGGCGCGCAAGGCGGCCGATTTCGACAAGACCTTCGCCGCCTTCCTCGCCACCCTGGAAGCCCTCGTCTCGGCGCCCGCCAAGGTGCTGGGCGAGAAGGTCGAGTAGCGGGCCTCAGCCGGTCGCCGGGCCGAGGACCTGCGGGTCGGCTCCGGGGTCGTAGTAGAGCTCCTGCCGGCCGATCCGGCCCTGGCGGTAGCGGTAGACCACGACGTAGACCGAGCGCAGCCGCGACGGGCCGGCGTCCCAGTCGAAGACGATGCGGGTGTAGGCCGAGCCGCCGCCGGGCAGCACGGCCCGCTCGTCGACCCGGTAGCCGATGCGAGCGCAGGAGGCGATGGTGAGTCCGATGAATTCGAGCGTGCGCTCCATCCCCTCGATCGGCGACTGCCAGCCGAACAGCCGGGTGGTCGGGCTCAGGTAGACGACGTCGGGGTCGTAGAGGGGCCGGGTCGGGGTGAGGTCACCGGCGGCGAAGGCGCCGGCGAACACCCGCTCCTGGGCGTCCACCTGCGCCAGGGTGACGATCCCGTCCACGCCGGGCACGGAGGGGCCGGTGGTCAGCCCGGCAGGCGCCAGTCCCGGACGGGGTGCTCGGGGGGGAGGTTCATCGGCTCGGCCGGCTTCCAGCCGCTCTCGGCGAGGTCCTCGAGGACCTGGACCATGTTGTAGACGTCCTCCTCGTAGGAGAACTTCCCCTCCCCCGCGTACCGCAGGCGCGAGTAGCCCGACTGGGTGAAGCCCGATCCGTCCGGCCGTGTCCCGGGGATGACCTGGGTCCACTTCACCACCACGTCGTCTCCGGCCACGGCCACGAACTCGACCGGGAACCGCCAGTCGCCGAGTCCCACCATGGAATGCTCGAGCCAGTGGGCGATGGCCTCCTTGCCCTCGATCCGTCCCCAGGCGGCGTCGACGTACACAGCGTCGTCGGTGTAGAGGCCCGCCAGCGCCCCGAAGGCGGCCGGCTCGAGCCCCTCCTCGATCCGGGCCCGCAGCTCGCAGTACCGGCGGGCGGCCTCGTAGACCTCCTCCGACGGGTGGCTTCCTCCGAGAGACATGGACACGGCCCCTATGCGGCCCTGGCCGCGAGGACCTTGTTGGGGTCGTGGACGACGACGGTGCCGGCGATCATGTCGTGGAGGCACTGTCGCTTCGGCGTGGCCAGCATGAGCACGAACGACACGATGGCGATGATGAAGATGATGTTCTCGACGAATCGGCCCACGATCTCCCGCAGCGCCATGTAGCCCCATCCCGGCACGGCGTTGTCGGCGGGCCGCCAGCAGCGCATGCCGAGGACCGACAGCGCCGGCGTCTGTCCCCGGGCCCACACCACGAGCCCCCACACGATGTAGCCGATCCCGAGGGTCACGACGAAGAGGGCGATGGAGAGGAACCAGGCGCCGATGCGACGCCCCGCCCCGGCGAGCTGGACGCCGTTCGGGAGCATGAGCTCGCCGGTCTGGTCGTAGTACATCCCGGGCGGCACCGGCCCGGCGGTGCCGTAGCCGAAGCCGGCGGGGGGCGCCGGGGCGGGCGCAGGTGGTGGTGGCGGTGGCGGCGGGAACCCGGCTGGGGCCGGAGGCGGCGGAGGTGGCGTCCCGGCGCCGGGCTGCGGCGCCGTGGGGTCGGGGGGCTGGGTCATGGTCTCCTCCTCCGTCGGCGCGCTCGGAGGAGGAGGGTAGCCGCTCAGGCGGGGACGTCCACGGGTTCGGCGCGCCGCCCCACGATCTGCTCGGGCACCCGGCCCCTGACGCGCTTCACGATGGTGCTCGCCGCGTCCTCGTCCTTCACCGTCGACGCTACCCCGGCACCGAGGACGGCGACGAGGGCGGCGGTGAGGAAGGCGGCGTGGTAGCCAACGAGATGGGCGGACGGGTGGCCCACGGTCGCCGACGCCGTCCCGACGGCCGAGAGCACGGTGGTGAGCACGGCCACGCCGATGGCGCCCCCCACCTGGCGCTGGGCGTTGAAGAACGTGGAGGCCCTGCCCATGTCGGCCTGGTTGATGGTGGCGAAGGCGGCCGTCTGGGCCGGCACGAACACCCCCGACATGGCCACGCCCATCTCGAAGAGCAGCAGCCGGACGACCCAGAGGCTCGTCGCCGTCCCCACGAGCGCCATGAGCGCCATGCCGGCTCCCACCCCGAGGAGGCCGCCGATCATGACGCGACGCGGCCCCAGGTTCGGATAGAGCCAGCGGGTGACGAGCTGGGCGCCGGCCATCACGCCCAGGGCTTCGGGGAAGGTGCTGAGCCCCGACCCGAGGGCGGTGAGCCCCAGGCCGTCCTGGAAGAAGAGGGCCACCAGGTAGAGCACGCCCAGGAAGGCGGCGGCTCCCAGGAACATCACCAGGTTGGCCGAGCGGAACAGCCGGTTCCCGAAGAGCCGGAGGGCGATGAGCGGTTGGGCCCTCCGACGTTCGGCGAGCACGAGGCCGACGAGGAGCACGGCGCCGGCCACGGAGGTCCCCACCACGTCGGCGGTGTGCCAGCCCTTCACCGGCCCCTCCGAGAGCCCGTACATGAGCAGGCCGAGTCCGGCGCAGGAGAGGACGAACCCGAGGAGGTCGAAGGAGCCCGCCTCCTGGCGCTCCTGCTCACGGAGGAACAGCGCCCCGAAGGCCACCGTCAGGACCCCGATGGGGAGGTTCACGTAGAAGACCCACCGCCACGACAGGTCCGTGACGAAGAGGCCGCCCAGGACCGGCCCGAGCGCCGGGGCCAGTGCGGTGGGGATGACGAGGACGGCGGCCGCCCGGACCCGTTCGGCAGGGGGGAAGGCCCGCCACAGCATCGTCATGCCCACCGGGGTCATGAGCCCGCCGCCCACGCCCTGGAGGACCC
>JAGWNV010000286.1 GCA_028872975.1 Acidobacteriota bacterium | reverse complement strand
GAGCTCGGCCCAGATGCGGCCGGGGATGTTGCGGAACCGTTCCGGGTCCGAGTGGCCCTTCGAGACGAGACGGAGCAGATAGGCGAAGCGGCGGCCGGCAACGGCAAGGGCGGCGGCCGTCACCGCCACGCCGACGACGATCCTGACTACCAAGGGTCCTCCCTGGGAGCTTCCGTCAGGTGCGGAAGTTCTCGAAGTAGCGGCTGGGGGTGGGGCCCCGCTGGCCCTGGTCCTTGGACCCGAGGCCGGCGGAGCCGTAGGGGTTCTCGGCGGGGCTGGTCAGGCGCAGGACGCTGAGCTGGCCGAGCTGCATACCCGGGTAGACGGTGATGGGCAGGTTGGCCACGTTGGAGAGCTCCAAAGTGAGATGGCCGTCCCAGCCGGCGTCCACGAAGCCGGCCGTCGAGTGGATGAGCAGCCCCAGCCGGCCCAGCGACGACTTGCCCTCGAGACGGGCCACGAGGTCGTCGGGCAGGGCCACCCGCTCCTGGGTCGACCCGAGGACGAACTCCCCGGGGTGGAGGATGAGGGCCTCCCCCTCGGGGACCTCCACCAGCTCGGTCAGGTCCTCGAGGTCCTCGCGGACGTCGATGACCCGCATGGAGTGGTTCCGGAAGAGCCGGAAGAAGCGGTCGACGTGGAGGTCCACCGAGGACGGCTGGATGCAGCCCTCCTCCAGCGGGTCGATGACGATACGCTTCGCGTCCAGCTCCTCACGGATCGTCCTATCCGAGAGCACCACGAGGCGGACGATAGTGTGAGCGCCGCTCGCGGGCGTAGTTCAGCGGCAGAACATCAGCTTCCCAAGCTGAGAACGCGGGTTCGATTCCCGTCGCCCGCTCTCCCTGCTCAAGGGCCGTTTCAGGCGAAGCGGGACTCGAGCTCCCCGACCTCGGGCAGCCCGATGAAGTCCAGGAACTCGCCGAAGGGGACGAGCCGGTCCATGGACAGCGCCGGCGTGCCGCCCCGGCGGACGGCGGCCAGGACCTCCCGCAGCGCCCAGGTGGCGGCGAGGAGGGTGCTGACCGGGAAGATGACCACCCGGAAGCCGAGGTCGCGCAGCAGGTCCAGGGGCATGGGCGGGGTCCGGCCCCCCTCCGCCCAGTTGAACAGCAGGGGCACCCCGGCCAGCTGCTCCGCCACCGCCTCGACCTCGGCCTCGGTCTGCGGGGCCTCGACGAACAGGACGTCGGCACCTGCCTCGTGGTAGCGCCGGGCCCGGGACACCGCCGCCTCGAGCCCCTCGGTGGCCCCGGCGTCGGTCCGGGCGACGAGCACCAGGTCCGGGTCGGTGCGGGCCGCCACGGCGGCGCGGACCTTGGCCACCATGTCGTCGGCGGGGATCACCTGCTTGCCCTCCATGTGGCCGCAGCGCTTGGGCGTCACCTGGTCCTCGAGCTGCACGGCGGCCACCCCGGCCTGTTCGAAGGCCCGGACCGTGCGGAGCACGTTGAGGGGATTGCCGTAGCCGGTGTCGGCGTCGGCGATGACCGGCACACCCACGGCGTCCACCATCCGCCGGGCCTGGTCGACCATCTCGGTCATCGTCAACAGGCCCACGTCGGGACGGCCGAGGAGGGAGGCGGCGGCCCCGAACCCCGTCATGTACACGGCGGGGAAGCCGGCTTCGGCCACGAGCCGGGCCGACAGGGCGTCGTAGGCCCCCGGGGCCAGCACCGGCTCGTCGGCGGCGAGGAGCTGCCGGAGGGTGCGCCGGGGCGGGGGCCCGCCTCCCGGCAGCAGGCCGGCACTCACCGCCGTTCCCTGAGCCGGGCGAGCCGGTGGCGGGTCGACCGGTCGGCGCCGGTGGTGGCGAAGCGCTCGGCGTCGAAGCCCTCGGGGGGGGCCACCGTCGTGACGGGGTCCGGCCGGTCGTCCCACTCGAGACGGAGCGCCCTGCTCATGACGGCGTGCTGCACGTAGAGCGCCCCCACGTAGGTGAGCTCCAGGATCTCCTCGTCGCCGAGCACGGCACGCAGGGCCTCGAAGCACTCGTCGGCCACCCTCCCTCCCTGGGTGGCCAGGGCGTCGGCGTAGGCGAGCACGGCCCGCTCGGTGGCGCCGTAAGCGCTCGACACCGACCACGCCGGCAGGTCGGCGATCTGCCCCTCGTCGGCCCCCAGGCCCCGCAGGGCCTGGACGTGCTGGGAGTAGACGAAGGCGCTCCCCACTGCCCAGCCGATGCGGGCGAGGGCAAGCTCGCGCCGCACCGGGTCGAGTCGCCGGTCGGGGCTCCGGTAGAGGACGAACCCGGCCACGGCGTGCTCGAGCACGTCCGGCACGAGGGCGAAGGTCGTCCACCAGTCACCGCGGCTGCCGGTGTCGGTCCGGGCCGCGCCCTCCTCGAGGGGGTCGACACCCTTGCCGAAGACGAGGTCGTACATGGCGTGGACGACGGGGTCGTCCGTCTCGGACCGGGCCACCTCTCGCAAGCGGGACATACCGGCCTCCTGTGCGGCGAAGTGAACCCGCCGACCGTAGCCCGGGACCCACGCTCCTCCCCACGTCGGGGCCCCCGCAGCGGGATCCCAGCACCCCCGGGCGGCGGGTGCTGCCTCCCTGGCGGCGTGGCCGGCGGTGTGCGAGAACGAGGGGCAGGATGGCGGAGATGTGGCCGGAGGCCCGAACCGGACTGCGACTCGTCAGGTACCGCCTGCGCGCCTCGCTGCGGGCCCAGATGCCCGGCTACCTGTCCATCGTCCTCCTGCTCGGCCTGCTCGGGGGCCTGGCCCTCGGCTCCCTCGAGGCCGCCCGGCGCACGGCCTCCTCCTTCACCGAGCTGTGGGCGAGCACCGACCCGACGCAGCTGGCCGGCATCGCCGGCGTCCTGGACCCCCTCATCGGCAGCAACAGCGGATACGACCCGGCGGTGGCCCGCGCCGTCCGGGCACTGCCCGGCGTCGAGGCGGTGGGCCAGCAGGCGGGCATCGACTTCCTCCCCTTGCAGGCCGACGGCAGGCTCCTCGACGCGCCGAACTTCTACCCGCCCTCGGCCGGCAACGGCAACGGCAGCGTCGACGGCGAGTTCTTCCACCTGGACCGGGTCCTCGTGAGCCAGGGCCGCATGGCCGATCCCCGGCGCGCCGACGAGTTCATGCTCAGCGCCACCGGCGCCGCCGCCCTGCACCTGCGGGTGGGCGACATCCTGCCCATCGGCATCT
>JAGWNV010000285.1 GCA_028872975.1 Acidobacteriota bacterium | reverse complement strand
ACGGCCTCGAGGTCGACGACGAGGGGCATCCCGATCCGGACCTCTCCGGGGGCCACGCCGTCGAGGTCGGCCACGAGCCGGGTCCCCTCCTCGAGCTCGGCGAGGCCGACCAGGAGGGGATAGGCGAAGGAGGGGATCTGGGGGTGGTGGACGACCACGTAGCTGTAGAGCGTGGCCCGCCCGCTCGCCTCGACGGTGTCCCAGTCGAGGGACCGGCAGAACCGGCAGGAGGGCGCCGGCGGGTGCCGGAGCCGCCCGCAGCTGCCGCAGCGCTGGATGAGGAGCTTTCCCTGGCGGGCGCCCTCGAAGAAGAAGGCGGAGTCGGCCGTGACCGCAGGGCGGGGCCGGGGCGGCCTGGCCGGCGGCACCTCCGTCGACGCCGCGTCGGCGGCGGGCGCGGACGGCGGTCCCGTCGGCCCGGGTTTCCGGGGAGCGAACCGGAGGATCCGGAACCGCATCGACGCCACCACCTCGCCGGCGGCGTCGACGAAGTCGGTCCGGCTGGTGACGAAGTGGCCGGCGCCGAGGGCGGTGCGCTTCTCCGGCGAGACCGACTCGATCACCGACTCGGCCCGGAGGCGGTCGCCGAGGACGAGGGGCCGGCGGTACTCCTGCTCGCAGTCGGTGGCCACCACCGAGGTGAACCCCGCCGCGTCGAGGAGGGCGAAGAGCTCGTCGAGGGCGGCGGCGGGCCGCCCGTTGCCCGACCCGGCGCCACCGGCCCGGGCCCGGTCGGCCTCCTGTGACCGTCGCAGGCCCCTCATCGTCCACGCCTGGAGCATGGTGGCCGGGGCCACGACGCCCCGGAACCCGGCGGCGCGGGCGGAGGCCTCGTCGACGTACACGGGGTTCTCGTCGCCCATGGCCTCGACCCAGTGGCGGATCATGGCCTGGTTCACGGCGTCGGCCCCCTCGAGCGGCGGCCCGGCCACCCGCCCCTCGAAGGCGGCCAGGCGGTCCGCCGGCACCCGCTCCTCGCTCATCGCCGTCATCGGGCCGTCCGGGCCATGCCGAGGGCCGTCCGGGCCACGATCTCCCGCTGGACCTCGTTCACCCCTCCCCCGAAGGTGTTGATCTGTGCCCCCCGCGCGGCGCGCTCGAGCCGTCCCTGGAGCATGGCCCCGGGCGAGCCGGGCGAGAGGTACCCGGCCACCCCGACGATGCCGAGGAGGCGCCGGTAGACGTCGATGGAGTACTCGACCCCGAAGACCTTCACCGCCGAGGAGTCGCCCGGCGCCAGGTCGTCGGCGGCCAGCCGGCAGGCCATCCGCCAGTTGAGGAGGGCCATCGCCTCCACCACCGCCCGGCACCGGCCGAGCTCGGCCTGGACCCAGGGCAAGTCGAGGACGACCGTCCCGTCGGAGAGCGTGGCGGCGGCCGCCCAGACGCCGACCTCCTCGCAGAGGAGGGAGGTGAGGCCGCTCCAGGCGGCCAGCCCCACCCGCTCGTGGTTGAGCTGGGTGGTGATCATCCGCCAGCCGCCGTGCTCGGGGCCGACCCGGTTCTCGACCGGCACCCGGACGTCGCTGTAGTACGTGGCGGTCGTGCAGGCGTCGCCCACGGTCACGATGGGACTCCAGGAGAACCCCGGGCTGTCGGTGGGCACGCACAGGATGGAGATCCCCTCATGCTTGGGGGCGTCGGGATCGGTCCGGCAGGCCAGCCAGATGTAGTCGGCGTTGTCGGCCCCACTCGTGAAGACCTTGGCGCCGTTCACGACGTACTCGTCGCCGTCGCGCACGGCCCGGGTCCGCAGCGAGGCCAGGTCGGTGCCGGCCTCGGGCTCGGTGTAGCCGATGGCGAAGTTGAGGTCCCCGGAGAGGATCCGGGGGAGGTAGAAGGACTTCTGCTCCTCGGTGCCGTACCGCATGACGGTGGGCCCGACGGTGTTCACGGTGACGAAGGGGAACGGCGCCCCGGCGCGGCGGGTCTCGTCGAAGAAGACGAACTGGTCGGTGGCGGGCCGGCCCTGGCCTCCGTACTCGACGGGCCAGCCGATGCCGAGCCAGCCGTCCTTGCCGATCCGGCGGACGACCTGGCGCCAGTACTCGCCCCCCTCCCCCATCTCGCCCACCTTCGACCGGACCTCGTCGGTGAGCAGCTCGGCGTAGTAGCCGCGCAACTCTCGGCGCAGGGCCAGCTGGGCTGGGGACTCCTCCAGGAACATTCCGGTGCTGTCCTGTCTCGGTCCGGGCCGTCAGGCCGGTCCCGGCCAAAAGATGGAACTCGTTCTAGTTTCCAGCGTACAACACCCCAGGTGAGGGGCACAATCGGCGGGCCGGCTGCCGCCGAGCGGGGGCGTTGCTCCTGGTCGGCCGTGGTCGACGGCCCTATCATGAACTGAAACGCGTTCTCGAATCGAGGAGCCGTGGACCTCTCCCAGATCGACCTGACCGACTCCGCCAACTTCGTCGAGGGGGTCCCCCACCACTGGTTCGCCGCCCTCCGGCGGGAGGCTCCCGTGTACTGGCACGAGGAGTCCGAGGGGCCCGGCTTCTGGGCGGTCACCAAGTACGAGGAATGCGTCACCGTCAACCGGGACTTCGAGCACTTCTCCTCGGCCCGCAAGGCCACCTTCATCTGGGACATCGAGGAGGAGCAGCTCGAGCAGCAACGGCTCATGATGCTGAACATGGACCCGCCCCTGCACACCCGCTACCGGCGGCTAGTGAACAAGGGGTTCACGCCCCGCATGGTCAACGCCCTCGAGGAGAAGATCCACGAGACGGCCGACGAGATCATCGACACCGTCATCGAGAGGGGCGAGTGCGATTTCGTCACCGAGATCTCCGCCGAGCTCCCCCTCATCGTCATCGCCGATCTCCTCGGGGTGCCCCAGGAGGACCGCCACAACATGTTCGACTGGTCGAACCGGATGATCGGCCAGCAGGACGCCGAGTACCAGATCACCCCGGAGGTGGCCCAGCAGTCCGCCATGGAGCTCTACGCGTACGCAGCCGACCTCTACGCCAAGAAGCGGGCCAACCCGCACGAGGACCTCATGAGCGTCCTCACCGCCGTCGAGGTGGAGGGCGAGAAGCTCTCGGACTTCGAGCTCGAGCTGTTCTTCCTCCTCCTCACCGTGGCCGGCAACGAGACCACCCGGAACCTCATGTCCGGCGCCATGGCCGCCTTCTTCGACCATCCCGACCAGTGGCGGACGCTGCTCGCCGACCGCTCCCTCCTGCCCGGCGCCGTGGA
>JAGWNV010000284.1 GCA_028872975.1 Acidobacteriota bacterium | reverse complement strand
CCCCTCGTCACGTCGGTGAAGAAGGGCCCCGGCATGATGCAGTTCACCCGGACCTCGGGGCCGAGGGCGTGGGCGAAGCCGACGGTCATGGCGTCCACCCCGGCCTTGGCGGCGGCATAGGGGATGATGAAGGGCGTGGGCCTGATGGCCCCGGTGCTGCTCAGGTTGACGATCGATCCCCGGCCTCGGGCCTTCATCCGGCTGCCCACCAGGGCGGTGAGCCGGAACACCCCCTTCAGGTTCACGTCGAAGACCTTGTCCCAGAGCTCCTCGGTGACCTCCCGGACGTCGCCGTACACCGGGGACATCCCGGCGTTGTTCACGAGCACGTCCACCTCGCCGAACTCCTCGTAGGCCCGGCCGGCGAGCGACTCGAGCTCCTCCCACCGGCCGACGTGGCAGGAGACCGGGAGGGCCTTACGGCCCAGGGCCCGGACGGCCTCGGCCACCTCCTCGCAGGCCTCGAGCTTCCGGCTGGCCACCACCACGTCGGCGCCGGCGCCGGCCAGGCCCAGGACGATGGCCTTCCCGAGCCCCCTGCTCCCGCCGGTCACGATCGCCACCTTCCCGGACAGGTCGAACCGGTCGGCCGGGGTGGCCCCGGGGGCGAGCCCCTGGGGCTCGGTCACGGCACCAGGGCCGTGCCGACGGACCGGGACGCGGCGGGCACGGAGGGCACGGGGGGCTGGCTCACGCGAGGTCGGAGGTGGCGGCGAGCTCCCCGGCGCGCCGGCCCAGGGAGAGGACGACGTCGCCGAAGGCGGCCATCTTGGGATTGTCGGCCGTCCCCTGGACGACCCGGGCATAGCCGGCCTCGAGGACGACGGCGAGCTTGAACCGGGCCAGGACCACGTAGTAGTCGACGTCCTCCACCGATCGCCCGCTCACCTCGGCGTAGTACTCGAGCACCTCGGCCCGGGTGGGCATCCCGGTGTAGTCGACGTAGCTCCCCGACGCCCGGTCCTCGTCGGGGTCGAGCCATCCCTGGACGACCCACCCGAGGTCGAGGAGGGGGTCGCCGACGGTGGCCATCTCCCAGTCGACGATGGCGGCCAGCCGGGCCGGGGCCCCGTGGCGGAACATCACGTTGGCGAACTGGTAGTCCCCGTGCATGATCCCCGGCTCGTACCGGCGGGGCTTGTGGGCCCGCAACCAGGCCGCCGCCTCGTCGAGGCCGGGGATGTCCCGGAACTTGACCGCCTCGAGGTGGGCCATCCACCGGTCGACCTGCCGGTCGTGGAACCCCTCGGGGCGGCCGAAGCCCTCGAGGCCCTTCGCCCGCCAGTCGACCCGGGCCAGCCGGGCGATCCCGTCGACGAGCTGGAAGCCCAGACCCCGTCTCGCCTCGAGGTCGTCGTCGAAGGGCGCCGGCCATCCGCCCCCGCCCATGGGGGACCAGCCGTCGACGTACTCCATGAGATAGAAGCAGCCCCCCATGAGCTCGGGGTCGTCACAGGCGGCGAGCACCCTGGCATGGGGCACGTCGGTGTCGGCCAGGGCGGTGAGGACCCGGTGCTCCCGGAGCATCGTCTCGTTCCTGCCCTCGGGCACCCGACGGGGCGGCCGGCGCAAGGCCATCCGGTGGTCCCCCCGGCGGATCTCGAAGAGCTCGTTGGAGGCGCCCCCGGTGACGAAGGTCGCCGTCACCGGCTCGCCGGTTCCGGGCAGTCCCCGGTCGTCCATGAAGGCCGCCAGCCGGGCCTCGTCGACGAGCCCCCGGGTCCGCTCCGCCTCGTCGACCGCCCTCACCGGGTCGTCCGCCGTCACAGGTCGGCCACCTCGTCCTCGAGGAAGGAGGCGAACCGCTCCCGGGCGGCGGTGATCCGGGTGGGGAGGTGCTCGGTGGGCCAGGGGTCCGGTGACGGCTGGTGGGCCTTCAGGACCTGGCGGGCCACCGTCACCTTGTGAACCTCCGTCGGCCCGTCGACGAGGGCCATCACCGGCACGGTCATCCAGAAGTGGCCGAGGGGCATCTCGTTGGAGACCCCGAGGGCGCCGTGGACCTGGATGGACCGCTGGACGATGTCGTGGAGGACCTGCGGGGTGAGGATCTTCACCGCGGCGATGTCGTGGCGGACCCGCCGGTAGTCGTGGTACCGGTCGATCTCCCAGGCGACGTACATCACGAAGAGCCGGAACTGGGTGAGCTGGGCGTAGGAGTCGGCGATGTAGGACTGCACGAGCTGCTTGTCGGCCAGGAGCCCCCCGTGGGCCTCCCGGGAGAGGGCCCGCTCGCACATCATGTCGAGGGCCCGCCGGCACATCCCGACCGTCCGCATGGCGTGATGGATCCGGCCACCCCCCAGGCGGGTCTGGGCGATGGCGAAGGCCTGGCCCTCCCCGCCGAGGAGGCTCTCGGCCGGCACCCGGACCTGGTCGTAGTGCACGAGGGCGTGCATGCCGTGGTCGCCGGAGAGCGGCTCGTGCATGAGCCCGATGTTCCGGACGATCTCCACCCCCTCGGTGTCGGTGGGGACGAGGAACATCGACATCCCCTGGTAGGCGCTCACCTCCGGGTCCGTCACCGCCATCACGATGAGGAACGAGGACGTCCGGGCGTTGGAGGAGAAGAACTTCCAGCCGTCGATGACCCACTGCTCCCCGTCCCGCCGGGCCCGGGTGGTGAACCGGGTCGGGTCGGAGCCGCCCTGGGGCTCGGTCATCGAGTAGGAGGAGAAGATCTCCCCGTCGAGGAGGGGCTGGAGGTACCGGGCCTTCTGCTCGGCGGTGCCGTAGTGGGCGATGATCTCGGCGTTGCCGGTGTCGGGGGCCTGGCAGCCGAAGACGACCGGGGCCCACCGGGACCGGCCGAGGATCTCGTTCATGAGCGAGAGCTTCACCTGGCCGTAGCCCTCGCCCCCGAGCTCGGGCCCGAGGTGACAGGCCCACAGCCCCCGGCGCCGCACCTCGACCTTGAGCGGGTCGACGACCTTCCGACGCTGCTCGTCGAGCGGGTGGAAGACCCAGTCACCCCACAGGAGGTCGAGCGGCTCGATCTCCGTCCGGACGAACTCGTCCATCCAGTCGAGCTGCTCCTGGAACTCCGGCTCGGTCGAGAAGTCCCACGCCACCTACCGCCCGCCTCCTCCTCAGCAGTCCGTCAGTCGTCTGTCGGCGACGCCCGCTGGATCGGTCGGTGGCGCGTTCGGTCAGCCGGCCGCGTGCTCGGCGGCCGTTCCCGGCTCGGGCAGCGGACCGTGCTCCGC
>JAGWNV010000283.1 GCA_028872975.1 Acidobacteriota bacterium | reverse complement strand
GAGCGCCAGGCCACCGAGCGCCTGGGGCGCCTGGCGGCCCTGGGCGTGCTCGCCCCGGACTGCATCTCCTCGTCGGCCTACGGCACCGAGGAGATGCTCACCCAGCTCGTGCCCTGGTTCGGCCTGGCCGCCTTCTCCCTCGTGGTCCCCGTCACCCTGGCCATCCTCGGCGTCCTCTTCTTCGTCACCCTCTCCTACTTCCAGGTGATCAACGCCTACACGAAGGCCGGGGGGTCCTACGTCGTCGCCCGGGACAACTTCGGCCCCAAGGTGGCGCAGGTGGCGGCGGTGGCGCTGCTCATCGACTACACGGTGACCGTCGCCGTGCAGACCTCGGCCGGCACCCTCGCCCTCGCCTCGATCATCCCCGCCCTCCTGCCCTACACGGTGCCGGTCACCGTCGCCGTCATCCTCCTGCTCTTCTACGGGAACCTCCGGGGCATCAGAGAGGGGGCCAAGGTCTTCGCCGGGCCCACCTACCTCTACGTCTTCGCCCTGGGGTCGGTCGTCACGGTGGGGATCGTCCGCAAGGTCACCGGCACCCTGCACGTGGGTGCCTACCACCACGTGGCGGCCATGTACTCGCTCGGCGGCCACAGCGGCCTCATCGAGTTCGCCGCCGTCGTCACCGTGCTCAAGTCCTTCGCCAACGGCGGTTCCTCGCTCACCGGCCTCGAGGCCATCTCCAACGGGGTGTCGGCCTTCCGCCGGCCCGAGGGCCGCAACGCCAGCCGGACGCTCCTGCTCATGAGCGGGGCGCTCGCCTATCTCGTCCTCGGGGTCACCCTGCTCGCCCACTGGACCCGGGCCACGCCCTACAAGGCGGGATCGCCGACGGTGGTGTCGCAGATCGTCCGGACCGTGGCCGGGCACACCGCCGTGGGCGACGTCGCCTACACGTTGGTGCTCCTCGCCACCGTCCTCATCCTCTTCACGGGGGCCAACACCAGCTTCAACGGCTTCCCCTACCTGGCCAGCTTCGTGGCCCGGGACCACTTCCTGCCCAGGCAGCTGACCCGCCGGGGGCACAGGCTGGCTTTCTCGAACGGGATCATCGTGCTGGCCGTGGTGGGCCTGGCCCTCGTGATCGGCACGGGCGCCAACCTGAACGCCCTCGTCGCCCTCTACGCCATCGGGGTCTTCACCGGGTTCACCATGGCCGGGGCCGGCATGGTGGTCCACCACCGCCGGGAGGGGCGGCCCGGCTGGCGGTGGCGCCAGGCCATCAACGGCTTCGCGGCGGTGCTCTCGGCCAGCGTCGTCGTGATCTTCGCCGTGGCGAAGTTCACCGAGGGGGCCTGGCTGGTGGTGGTCCTGGGGCCGGTCCTCTACCTGGTCCTCATCCGGCTCCACCGGCAGTACGACACCGAGGACAGCCAGCTCGAGGCGGGCGCCGCCCAGGCGTGCGAGGCGCCCATCCTGCGCCACCACACGGTCGTCGTCCTGGTCGACCGCCTGGACCTCGCCACCGCCCGGGCCCTCCAGTACGCGCGGACGCTGTCGCCCGACCAGCTGCGGGCCGTGCACTTCGCCGTCGACCCCCAGGTGGCCACCGAGCTCGAGCGGGAGTGGCGGCGGCTCGGGCTCACGAGGATGCCGCTCGACATCATCGAGGCCCCCGACCGGCGCCTGGCCCGGGCCGCTCTCGAGCTGGCGGCGGAGAGCACCGAGGACGGCACCACCGAACTCACCATCCTCCTGCCCAGGCGGGGCTTCGGCGGGGCCTGGCGGCGGGTCCTCCACGACCGCAGCGCCGACCGGATCGCCGCCGCCGTGGGCACCCTGCCCCACGTGAACGCCACCATCGTCCCCTTCCAGCTGAGCGGGAGCTGGCCTAGCCGGCCCCCCAAGGAGAAGGCCCCGGCCGAGGGCGCCGCCGGGGCGCGGCGCGACAGGGACGAGCCGGCGTCGGTGGAGGTGGCGGGGACGGTGCCCGTCGGGGAGGCCATCTGGCGCTCCCGGGTGCGGGTGGCCGGCCGGGTCCGCCAGGTGCGGGTCCCCACCCAGGCGGACGTGGCCAACCTCGAGTGCACCCTCGTCGACCCGACCGGGCGGATCCTCCTCGTCTTCCAGGGGCGGCGCCGGGTCCCGGGCATCCAGCAGGGCGCCCGGCTGGTGGCCCAGGGCACGGTGGGGGCCTGGCGGGGCCAGCTCGCCATCTTGAACCCCGACTACGAGCTCCTGGCCGGTCCCGACACCGAGCCTGCCGACGTGACGAGCTGACCGGGCCCCGCACCGGGCGGCCGGCCGGGCGCCTTCCTTGCCGGTCCGCGGCGCCAGTCGGTATCGTCGTCCGCCGATCTTCCCCGGCCCCCGGCGCTGGCGCGCCCGGGAGCGGGGCATCGACGCCGACAGCGCCCTCCCGGCCAGTGCCGGGGGGCCACCGCAGGGCCCGTAGCGACCGACCGAAGGGAGCAGCACGCCGATGACCCACCTCCTGGCTGCAGAGGGGGGGTACCAGAGCTTCGTGCTGACCGGCACGGAGAAGGCCTGGCTGGCCGCCGTGCTGGGCTGCGCCGTCGTCGGCATCGCCGTCGGCCTGGTCCTCATGCGCGGGGTGCTCCGGGCCGACACCGGGACCGACACCATGCGGTCGATCGCGGCGGCCATCCAGGAAGGGGCGGTGGCCTTCCTGCGCCGGCAGTTCCGGGCCATCGTCATGGTGATCGTCCCCCTGGCCGTGCTCATCTTCTTCACGGCCACCAAGGTCCAGCGCCCGGGGGGCTCCATCGCCCTGTCCTTCGCCTCGGCCGGGGGCTTCCGGGTGCTCTGCTTCCTCTTCGGCGCCGCCCTCTCGGGCCTGACCGGCTTCATCGGCATGAGCCTGGCCGTCCGGGGCAACGTCAGGACGGCGGCGGCGGCCCGTAGCGGGAAGCTCCCCGGGGCGCTCCGGGTGGCCTTCCGGACGGGGGCCATCACCGGGATGCTGTGCGTGGGCCTGGGCCTGCTGGGGGCGACGATCATCGTCTTCGCCTTCCAGAACACGGCCACGGCCGTGCTCGTCGGCTTCGGCTTCGGCGCCTCGCTCCTGGCGCTGTTCATGCGTGTGGGCGGCGGCATCTTCACCAAGGCGGCCGACGTCGGGGCCGACCTGGTGGGGAAGGTCGAGGCGGGCATCCCCGAGGACGACCCCCGCAACGCGGCGACCATCGCCGACAACGTGGGCGACAACGTCGGCGACTGTGCCGGCATGGCCGCCGACCTGTTCGAGTCCTACGTCATCACCATCATCGCCGCCATCATCCTCGGGTTCGC
>JAGWNV010000282.1 GCA_028872975.1 Acidobacteriota bacterium | reverse complement strand
CTCGCCGCCGACCTCGCCGCCGGGGTCGAGGCGGTCCCCGGCGACGGCCGCCCGACGGCGGGAGGGGCCCGCCTGCACCCCGGGGGCGGAGGGTGACCGGCTTGCAGGAGGTCGTCGCCGAGCGGTCGATCGTCATCTGCTCGGGTTCGGGTGGCGTGGGCAAGACCACCGTGTCGGCCGCCTTCGGCGTGGAGGGCGCCCGCCTGGGCCGGCGGACGTGCGTGGTCACCATCGACCCGGCCCGCCGCCTGGCCGACGCGCTGGGCTTGGAGAGCCTCGGCAACACCCCGCACCGGATCGAGGGACCCTGGGCCGGGGAGCTCTCGGCGCTCATGCTCGACCCCAAACGGACCTTCGACGAGCTCGTCCGGCGCTACGCCGAGACCCCCGAGCAGGCCGAGGGCATCCTCGCCAACCGGCTGTACCGGAACCTGTCGGGGGCGCTGTCGGGGACCCAGGAGTACATGGCCATGGAGAAGCTCTACGAGCTCGCCGAGGGCGGCCAGTTCGACCTCGTCGTCGTGGACACCCCGCCGACGCGCAACGCCCTCGACTTCCTCGACGCCCCCCGGAGGCTCACGAGGTTCCTCGGACACCGCCTCTTCCAAATGCTCCTCATGCCCACCCGGGCGTATCTGCGGGCCGTGTCGGTGGCCACCCAGGCCCTCCTCCGCACCTTGTCCAAGGTGGCGGGGGCGGAGATCGTCCAGGACGCCGTCACGTTCTTCCAGGCCTTCGAGGGGATGGAGGAGGGGTTCCGGACCCGCGCCGACCACATGCGCCAGCTCCTCGCCCGCCGGAGCACCGCCTTCGTCCTCGTGACCTCGCCCCGGCCCGACGTGGTCGTGGAGGCGGGCTGGTTCGCCGACAAGCTCAACGAATCGGGGCTGGCCGTCGACGGGCTGGTGGTGAACAGGGTCCACCCCGCCTTCGGGGCCCACGACGACCTGCCCGAGACGACCCCGGGCACGGCCCTCGCCGCCCTGGTCGAGAACCTCCGGCTCCACGAGCGGGTGCACCGGCGCGAGGAGGAGATCGTGGCCGACCTCGTGACCGAGGTGGCGCCGGCGCCGGTGGCCCGGGTGCCCCTCCTCGACGTGGACGTCCACGACGTGGCCGGCCTCATGGTGGTCGCCGACCACGTCTTCGACCGCCCGGTGGTGGGCGGCCAGGCAGGCGGTTAGCCTCCCCCGGCGATGCGGACGATCGTCGTGGCCAGCGACGCACCCTCGGTGCGCAGAGAGGTGGTCGCCGTCGTCGGCGAGCCCGACACCGAGGTGGTGGAGGTCTCGACCGGAATGGCCGTCGTCGAGGCCGTGGACGAGCACGAGCCCGACCTGGTGGTGGTCGACCTCCAGATGGGGAACATGGGCGCCATGGCCGTGTGCCTGGAGCTCCGGCTCGAGGAGTCCTATGGGAACCTCCCACCCGTGCCGGTGCTGATGCTGCTCGACCGCCGTGCCGACGTGTTCCTGGCCAAGCGGTCGGGGGCGGAGGGATGGCTGGTGAAGCCCCTCGACCCGATCCGCATCCGCCGGGCCGTCGCCGCCCTCGTGGCCGGGGAGACCTTCCACGACGAGTCCTTCCAGCCGGTGCCGGTGCTGGTGGGCGAGCCGGCCGCCGACGGCTGACCCGGCCTCCGGTGTTCCGGCGACGCCGGCCCTCCACCGATGGCCCCGCCGGGCCGGGCTCGGCCGCCGAAGGCGGCGCCGAGGACCAGGAGCAGATCATCCTGGGCGCCCTGGCCGACCTCCGCGACACGCCGGTGCGGGAGGTGATGACCCCCCGGGTGGACGTGGTGGGCCTGCCCATCCCCGTCGGGGCCGACGATGTGGCCCGGGCCGTGCGCCAGTCGGGCCACGGGGCCTTCCCCGTCTACGACGACGACCTCGACGACCTGGTGGGGGTCCTGTTCGTGAACGACCTGTTCCGGGCCGGGTGGCAGCTGGGCGGCGACGGCTCCTCGCTCGGCGGGGAGGACCCGTCGTCGCTCGACATCTCCCGGCGGCTTCGCCAGCCGCTGCTCGTGCCCGAGTCGCGCCTCGTGCTCGAAGTGCTCGCCGACATGCGCCGGGACCGGCGGGCCTTCGCCGTCGTCGTCGACGAGTACGGCGGGGTGGCGGGGGTGCTCACCGTGAAGGACCTCCTCTCCGCGTTGGTGGGCGACCTCCGGGACGAGATGGACCCCCAGGAGGAGCCCGACATCGTCCGGGTGGACACGACCCGATGGCTCGTGGACGGCGGCATCGGGATCGACGAGCTCCAGGAGTCCCTCGGCATCGAGGTCCCCGAGGGCGAGTACGTGACCCTCGGGGGATTCCTCTTCGACGCCTTCGGCCACATCCCCGAGGTGGGCGAGACCGTCCGGCGGGGGGACTGGGAGCTGCGGGTGGCCGAGATGGACAAGCGCCGCGTGGCCAAGGTGGTGGCGGCGCGGGTCGAGTCGCCCGACGCCGTCCCGCCTGACTGACCGAGCCGTCGACTCCCGGCGAGGGTCAGCTCTCCGGCCAGGACCCGGCGGCCCGGGCCACGCCCTCGGCGCCGGCCCGGTCGAGGGCGGCCCGGACGACGCCGAGGACCGCCCCCTGAAGGCGGCGGCGAGCCGGAAAGGAAGGCGGCTGCGGCGGAACTACCATCGTGGTCTCGCCGGTCCGCCGGCAAGCGGGGTGTAGCGCAGCTTGGTTAGCGCGCCACGTTCGGGACGTGGAGGCCGCCGGTTCAAATCCGGCCACCCCGACTTCGTATTTCCTGGTCAGCCAGCCGGCCGGCCGGCTGACCTCCCCTTTCGGGGCCGAAGCCCTCGGGACTCAGTTCGAACGTCACGCGCCCCGAGAGGAGAACATTCGCGACGCCACAGCGCTTCGCAGGGTCCGAAAGGCCTTCGAGCGTCGTGCTGCGGCAGAGCTCGCACTGGCCAAGGCTGTTGCCGGCGCACGGGCCGACGGACACAGCTGGTCGGCGGCCGGGGCGATGCTTGGTACTTCAGGGGAGGCAGCCCGCCAGCGATATGGGGTGTCCGCGACCAGGCGCTAACCGAGGGAGACGGGCTTACAGGGCGCTCATCTGCAACTGGCGGCACATCCAATTGGCCTGAACTTTTCGCAGATCGGAGCAGTGCCCCAGAGTCGGGGCGACCGGAATTGCTTCGTAGCGGGATTATGAGCGGGTGAGGGGCCGACCCAGATAGCGCATCACGGCACCTCCAGCCCGGTCCCGTTGGATACAGATGGCGACCTGTATTGGCGATGTCAGGGCGGCAAGTGAGGCCCTCCGTCCAGGGCGGCAGTTGAG
>JAGWNV010000016.1 GCA_028872975.1 Acidobacteriota bacterium | reverse complement strand
CGGCGGGGTCCGCACCGGCGCCGATGCCGAGGAGCTGCTCGACGGGGGCGTGGCCCGGGTGGTGATCGGCACGGCGGCGGCCACGGACCCCGGCCTCGTGGCGGCCCTGGCCGATCGGTTCCCCGGGCGGGTGGCCGTGGGCCTCGACCACCGCGACGGCGAGCTCGCCCTGTCGGGATGGGAGCGGGCCGGGGGCGTCACGCTGTCTGAGGTGCTCGAGGCGCTGGCCGGGGTCCCGCTCGGGGCCGTGGTGGTCACGAGCATCGAACGCGACGGCATGCTCGGTGGCCCCGACCTCGAGGGCCTCGGGGAGGGGCTGGAGGCGAGCGCCCACCCGGTGATCGCCTCCGGGGGCGTCAGGTCGGTGGCCGACCTCGAGGCGCTGGGCCGTCTGGGTGGCCCGGGCCGGCGCCTGGCCGGCGTGATCGTGGGCCGGGCCCTCGTGGAGGGGGACCTCGGCGTGGAGGAGGCGATCGCCGCGTGCGCAGCGTCCGGGTGATCCCCTGCCTCGACGTCGACGCCGGACGGGTCGTGAAGGGCGTCCGCTTCGTCGACCTCGTGGACGCCGGCGACCCCGTCGAGCTGGCGGCGCGCTACGACGCCGAGGGCGCCGACGAGCTCGTCCTGCTCGACATCACCGCCTCCTCAGACGACCGAGCCACCATGGTCGACGTCGTGGCCCGGACGGCCGAGGAAGTCTTCATCCCCTTCACGGTGGGCGGCGGGGTGCGAGGCGCCGAGGACGCCCGGCGGCTCCTGCGGGCCGGCGCCGACAAGGTGTCGCTCAACACCGCCGCCCTGGCCGACCCCGGCCTGGTGGCGGCGCTGTCGGCGGAGTTCGGGGCGCAGTGCGTCGTCGTCGCCATCGACGCCCGCCGCCGGCCGGCCCCGGCTGAGGGGTGGGAGGTGTTCACCCACGGCGGGCGCCGTCCCGCCGGCCGGGACGCCCTCGCCTGGGCGGAGGAGGCGGTGGCGGCCGGAGCGGGGGAGATCCTGCTCACCTCCATGGACCGCGACGGCACCCGGGAGGGCTTCGACGTGGCCCTCACCCGGGCCGTGTGCGACGCCGTGGGCGTGCCCGTGATCGCGTCGGGGGGGGTCGGGACCCTCGACCACCTCGTCGAGGGCGCCACCGCCGGCGGCGCCGACGGGGTCCTGGCGGCGTCGATCTTCCACCTCGGCGAGCACACCGTGGGGGAGGCGAAGCGCTACCTGGCGGCGCACGGCGTGGTGGTGCGGCCGGCGCCGCCCGACGCCGGGTCGTGACCGCGGCGCGCCCTGGTACCGTGCCAGGGGTGGAGCAGAGCGCCAGGTCGGGGCCCAAGCAGCCCATCACCATGCTCGCCGACCGGGTCCTCGCCCAACAGCCCGTCGCCGAGGGTGAGCGGCGCTCTCGGGCCGGGATCCTCATCCCCGCCACCGCCCAGGTGTCGCGGCGGCTGTCGTGGGCCGAGGTGGTCGCCGTGGGGCCGCACGTGCGGACCGTGAAGGCCGGCGACAAGGTCCTGTTCAACCCCGAGGACCGCTTCGAGGTGGAGGTCCACGGCGACGAGTACGTGATCCTGCGCGAGCGCGACATCCACGCCGTGGCCTCCGAGCGCATGGACAGCGGCACGGGACTGTACCTGTGACGACCCCCGAGGTGGTCACCGTCCCGGTGGTGGAGGAGGAGATCGACGCCGTCTCCTTCGACGAGCACGGCCTCGTGCCCGCCGTCGTCCAGGACGCCGGCGACGGCGCCGTGCTCATGCTCGGGTACATGGACCGCGAGGCCCTGGTGCGGACCCTCTCGACGGGGCGGAGCTGGTTCTGGAGCCGGAGCCGCCAGGAGTACTGGTGCAAGGGCGAGACCTCCGGCGACCGCCAGTGGGTGCGCGACGTGCGCTACGACTGCGACGCCGACGCCGTGCTGGTGGTGGTGGAGCAAGAGGGCCGCGGGGCGTGCCACACCGGCAACCGGAGCTGCTTCTACCGGTCCTTCGGCGGCCCCGTCCCGGCGTGACCCCCGGCCCCGGGCCGGCCCGCGGCACCGACGGCGCGTCCGGGAACACCGTCCAGCCCGGCCTCGAGACCTTCTGCACCCTGGCCGGCCGGCACCGCATCGTCCCGGTGTGGCGCGAGCTCGTGGCCGACACCCTCACCCCGGTGGCCGCCTTCCTGCGGGCCGTCGGCGACGGCCCGGGCTTCCTCCTCGAGTCGGTCGAGGGCGGCGAGCGCTGGGGGCGGTACTCCTTCGTGGGCCGCGGCGCCCTGGCCGACCTGGTGGCCCACGGGACCGACGTGGCGGTGCGCGGCGAGCTCGACCTCGGCGCCGAGCTGGCCGAGGCGGGCGGGCGGGGCGTCCTCGCCGTCCTCGAGGCCGTGCTGGCCTCGCTGCGGTCCCCGGTGCTCCCGGGTCTCCCGCCCCTCCACGGGGGCCTGGTCGGCTACCTCGGCTACGACGTGGTCCGGGAGGTGGAACGGCTCCCCGGTCAGCCCCCCGACGACCTGGGGCTGCCCGACGCCGTGCTGTCGGTCATCGGGCAGCTGTGCGCCTTCGACCACTGGCGACAGCGGGTGGTGCTCGTCGACAACGTCGTGGTGGCGCCCGGGTCCTCGCCCCAGGACGCCGCCGCCGCCCATGCCGCCGCCGAGGTCCGCCTGGCCGCCCTGGCCGAGCAGCTCTTCTCGCCGGCGGAGGAGCGGGGCCTCGCCCCACCGGGGCCGGCCGAGGCGCCGCCGGAGGTGCGCCGGACCATGTCCTCGGCGGAGTACGAGGCGGCCGTCGGGGTGGCCAAGGAGCACATCCGGGCCGGCGACGTGTTCCAGGTCGTGCTCTCCCAGCGTTTCGACCTGGGCCTCGAGGCCGACCCCTTCGACGTCTACCGGGCCCTGCGGCTCGTCAAC
Source organism: Acidobacteriota bacterium (assembly GCA_028872975.1). Taxonomy (GTDB): domain Bacteria; phylum Actinomycetota; class Acidimicrobiia; order Acidimicrobiales; family UBA8190; genus UBA8190. The sequence goes on along the minus strand of JAGWNV010000016.1, from coordinate 15,446 downwards.
CCGAGCCCCTACCTCTATTTCCTGCGCTCAGAGGACTGCACCGTGGTGGGGTCGTCCCCCGAGCCCATGGTGCGGCTCCGAGACGGCGTGGTGGTGTCGCGGCCCATCGCCGGGACCCGGCGGCGGGGGGAGACCGACGCCGAGGACGAGCGGCTCGCCGGGGAGCTGGTCGAGCACCCGAAGGAGGTGGCCGAGCACGTCATGCTCGTCGACCTGGCCCGCAACGACGTGGGCCGGGTCGTGTCCTTCGGCACCGAGCGGGTCGACGAGCTCATGACCGTCGAGCGCTACAGCCACGTCATGCACCTCACCTCCCAGGTGTCGGGGACGCTCGCCCCGGGCCGCACCCCCGTGGACGTCCTGCGCGCCACCATCCCCGCCGGCACCCTTTCGGGCGCCCCCAAGGTCCGGGCCATGGAGATCATCGACGACCTCGAGCCCACGAAACGGGGCGTCTATGGCGGGATCGTCGGCTACATCGACTTCTCCGGCAACCTCGACACCGCCATCGCCATCCGCACCATGGTGGTGACCCCCGACGGCAGCGCCACCGTGCAGGCCGGAGCCGGCATCGTGGCCGACAGTGATCCCGCCGAGGAGGACGCCGAGTGCGCCAACAAGGCGGCCGCCCTCCTCGCCGCCGTCCCCGCCGCCCGCCGGGCCACGGCGGCGCGCCGGCCGGCCACGGTGCCGGTGGCGGGCCCGTGACCCTGGCCGAGGACTACGCCGCGCTCCGGGGAGCGGCCGGGGCCCGGCTGGCCAGGCGCGACGGGCTGCGGGTCACCGGGCCCGACGCCGCCTCGTACCTCCAGGGCCAGTGCAGCCAGGACGTCGAGGCGCTTTCCGTGGGCGACACGGCCGAGGCGCTGCTCCTCAGCCCGCAGGGGAAGCTCGAGGCCTACGTGCGGGTCACCCGCACCGCCCCCGACGGGTTCCTGCTCGACGTCGACGAGGGCTTCGGCGGTGCCGTGCTGGAGCGACTGCAGCGGTTCCGGCTCCGGGTGAAGGCCGAGCTCGACCCCGTCGCCCTCGAGTGCCTCTCGGCACGCGGCCCCGGTGCCGCCGACGCCGTGGCCGCCGTCGCGGCCGAGGTGTGGGCCCCCTTCTCGTGGGGCCCGGCGGTGGGAGTCGACCTCCTGGCGCCGTCGGTCGACCCGTCGGCGGCCGACGTGCGCTGGTCCGGGGTGGCGGCGTGGGAGGCGCTGCGCGTCGAGGCGGGGATCCCGGTGATGGGCGCCGAGCTCGACGAGCAGACCATCGCCGCCGAGGCCGGGCTGCTCGAGCGGACCGTCAGCTTCACGAAGGGCTGCTACACCGGCCAGGAGCTCGTGGCCCGTCTCGACGCCCGGGGCAACCGGGTGGCCCGGCACCTGCGCGGCCTCGTCTCCGACGCCGGCCCGGGGACCGTCCCGGCCGCGGCGGACGCGCCGGCGCCGTGGCCCGCCGGCACCGAGGTGGTGGACCCGGCAGGAGGGAAGGTGGTGGGGACGGTGACGTCCTCGGCGTGGTCGCCCACCCTGGGGGCCGTGGCCCTCGCCTACCTCCACCGCTCCCTCTCGCCCCCCGCCGCCGTGGAGCTGCGCCTCCCCGGCGGTGCGGCGGCCGGGGCCGAGGCGCGCCCGCTGCCCCTCGTGAGCTGACCGGGCCAGGGAGACCCGGGCCTACGACGCGCCGCGGGCCCGGTCGTCGGGCGGAGATGCCCGGTCGGGGGCGGGGATGAGCGGCAGGCGCAGCACCATCCGGGTGCCCCCGGCGTCGACAGCGGGGGAGCGGGCCTCCACGGTCCCGCCCATGGCATGGGCCAGCTCGGCCACGATGGCGAGCCCGAGCCCCGTGCCCACCTGCCGGCCACGGGCCCGCTCGGTGGTGAAGTGGCGGTCGAAGACGCGGCCCAGCGCGCCCGCCGGGATGCCCGGACCGTCGTCGGTGACCTCGATCCGGCAGTAGGGGCCCTCGGCGCGTGCGGTGAGGTCCACCTTGGCGGCGGTGAACTTGATGCCGTTCTCCACCAGGTTGGAGAGGGCCTGGGACAGGCGGTCGGGATCGGCCCGCACCCAGAGCGCCCCGTCGCCGGCACCGACGGCGTCGACCGCCAGCCCGAGGGCGGCCGCCTGGGGCCGGAAGGCGTCGGCGGCCTCGCGTACGAGGGCGGTGACCTCGACGGGCCGGAGGTCGAGGGAGAACCGGCGGGCGTCGAGGCGGGCCAGGTCGAGCAGGTCGCCGACGAGGCGCTCGAGGCGGCGCGACTCGGCGGCGATGACCCCGGCGGCACCGGCCACGTCGGTGGTGGCCCCGTCGGCCAGGGCCTCGGCGTAGCCGCGGATGGACGTGAGCGGGGTGCGCAGGTCGTGGGACACCGAGAGGAGGAACTGGCGCTCCATGCCCCGGGCCCGGCCCAGGGCGTCGCCGAGGGCGTTGATGGCCCCGCCCAGCTGGGCCAGCTCCGGGTAGTCGTCCCCGCCGGCGGGGACCCTGGCGTCGAGGTCGCCGGCGGCCATGCGCCTGGTGGTCTCGACGGCGCGCGCCAGCGGGGAGGTGATGCGGGCGGCCAGGGCGGCGGCCACCACGGCGCCCACCACGAGGACGCCCCCGGCGACGAGGAGGAAGTAGAGGAGCCCGTCGACGGGCGGGTGGACACGGCGGGTGACCACGAGCACGGGGAGGTCGCCGGCGGGGACGTCGCCGAGGAGGAGCCGCTGGCGTGCGGTGAGGCTCACCGGCTCGGCGGCGAAGACCTCGGTGCCGACGTTGCCGGTCACGGTCCTGTCCGCCTGGAGCGCCTCCACCCCGAGGTCGCCGGGGCCGAGCGGCGGGGGCAGGGAGGTGAACCCGCCGCCCGGGGCCAGGCCCACGAGGACGAGGGCGTCGTAGGAGCCCACCCGGCGCAGGAGGTTGAGGGCGGTCCGGTCGCGCACCGCCGCCGAGTGGGTGGCGAGGAGCTGGCCCAGGGCGTCGACCTGTCCGGTGAGGTCGCTCTCGGCGCTCGAGAGTCCGGCCCTGCGCACGAGGAGCAGGCTCCCGGCCACGGTCAGCACGAGCGTGCCCACGAGCACGCCCAGCATGGCCATGGTCAGGCGGCGTCGCACCGGTCTCCCCCGTCAGCCCAGCCGGTAACCGACGCCCCACACGGTGGAGAGGGGGAGGAGGTCGCCGAGCTTCTTGCGGAGCTGGCGGACGTGCACGTCCACCGTCCGCTCGTCGCCGTACCAGCCCGCGCCCCACACGCCGTCGAGGAGCTGGCGCCTCGACAGGGCCAGGCCGCGGTTGGCGGCGAGGTAGGCGAGGAGGTCGAACTCGCGGGTGGTGAGCCCCACCACCCCGGAAGGGGAGCGGACCTCCCGCCGGCCGGTGTCGACCTCGAGGGCGCCGACGACGTGGACCGCCGGCGCCGGACCGCCCTGGTCGGCGCCGAGCGCGGCACGGCGCAGGAGCGCCCGCACCCGGGCCAGGAGCTCGCGGGGCGAGAAGGGCTTCGTCACGTAGTCGTCGGCCCCGAGCTCGAGGCCGAGCACGCGGTCGATCTCCTCGTCGCGGGCGGTGAGCATGATGACCGGCACGGTGCTCGTGGCCCGCAGGGCGCGGCACGCCTCCAGCCCGTCGCGCCCGCCGGGGAGGCCCACGTCGAGGATCACGAGGGCGGGCTGCTCGCGCTCGACCATGGCCAGGCCGGCCTCGGCGTCGCCGGCCTGGAGGACCCGGAAGCCGTCACCTCGGAGATAGAGCGCCACCAGGTCGGAGATGTGGTGGTCGTCCTCCACGACGACGACCGTCGTCTCGGTCCCGTCGTGCGCGCCGGACACGGCCACAGCCTGCCACCGCGCGCCCTGCCGGACGCGGCTCGTCGGAGCCCCGCCGGTAGGCTTGCTCGATGACCTCGGGCACCTACCTGGCCGAGATCGTGGCGGCACACCGTGCCATGGCGGCCGCCGACCGCCGCGACACCGAGGCCCTGGCGGCGGCGGCAGCCTCGGCGGGGCCGGCCCGGGGGTTCGCCGGCGCGCTGGCCGGCACGGCCGCGGCGGGGCTGGCCGTGGTGGCCGAGGTGAAGCGCCGGTCCCCCTCGAGGGGGGACCTCGACCCCGGCCTCGACCCCGCCGCCGTGGCCACCGACTACGCGGCGGGCGGCGCCCGGTGCCTGTCGGTCCTGACCGACGAGCGGTTCTTCGGCGGCGCCCCCGCCGACCTGGCCGCGGCCCGGGCCGCCTGCAGCCTGCCCGTGCTCCGCAAGGACTTCACCGTGTGCCCCGCCGACGTCTACGACACCCGGGCCATGGGCGCCGACGCCGTGCTCCTCATCGTGGCCGCCCTCGACGACGCCGAGCTGGCCGCCCTCCACGCCCTGGCCGGCGACCTGGGGCTCGACGCGCTCGTCGAGGTCCACGACGAGGAGGAGCTGGCCCGGGCGCTCGAGGCGGGGGCGACGCTCGTGGGGGTGAACCAGCGCGACCTCGTCACCTTCGAGGTGGACCACGCCCGGGCCGAGCGACTGGCCCCTGCCATCCCGACCGGGGTGGTGGCCGTGGCCGAGTCCGGCGTGCGCGACGCCCCCGACGCGGCCCGGCTGGCGGCGGCCGGTTACCAGGCCATCCTCGTGGGGGAGACCCTGGTGCGAAGCGCCGACCGTGCCGGTGCGGTGGCGGCCCTGGCCGGCCACCGCGTGGGCGACCGGCGGGCGCAGTCGCCGGCGTCGTCGGCGCCGGGACGGGCCACGGCATGCTGATCAAGATCTGCGGGATCACGAGCGAGGCCGACGCCCTCCTCGCCGTGGGCCTCGGTGCCGACGCCGTGGGCTTCGTCTTCGCCCCCTCGACCCGCCAGGTGGCCCCCCGCGCCGTGCAACAGATCGTGGACCGCCTGCCCCGCGAGATCCTCACCGTCGGGGTCTTCCGCGACGAGGCCCCGGCCAGGGTCGTCGAGATCGTGAACGGGATCGGGCTGCGCGCCGCCCAGCTGCACGGCCACGAGACGGCCGAGCAGACCCGGTGGGTGGCCGAGCGCGTCCCCCTCACGATCCGCGCCTTCCCGGCCGGCCATCCCGACGTGGCCCGCATCGACGACTACGGAGCCACCATGGTGATGGTGGACGCCGCCTCGCCGGGTTCCGGCGAGGTCTTCGACTGGCGGCTCGCCGAAGGCGTGGCCGACCCGACGCGACTCATCGTCTCGGGCGGGCTGCGGGCCGAGAACGTCGCCGACGCCATCGCCCATCTGCGGCCCTACGGCGTCGACGTGTCCTCGGGCGTGGAGGCGGAGCCGGGCCGCAAGGACCCGGCGCGGCTGCGGGCCTTCGTGGTGGCCGCCCGCCGCGCCGCCCTGGAGCAGGGCCTCGACGCCGGGGCCCGCCCCGAGGAAGGGGCGCCGTTCGACTGGCAGGAGGAGGAGGTGTGACGGCCTCGCTCATGGGGCCGCCCGACCCGTCCGGGCGCTTCGGCAGCTTCGGGGGCCGGTTCGTGCCCGAGTCCCTGGTGCCGGCCTGCGGCGAGCTCGAGCGGGCCTTCGCCGAGGCCTGGGGCGATCCGGGATTCCACGCCGAGCTCGACGCCGTGCTGCGCGACTACGGGGGCCGGCCCACACCGGTGACCGAGTGCCGGCGGCTGTCGGAGCGACTCGGCGTCCGGCTCCTGCTCAAGCGGGAGGACCTGGCGCACACCGGCTCGCACAAGCTCAACAACGTGGTGGGCCAGGCCCTGCTGGCCCGGCGCATGGGCAAGCGGCGGCTCGTGGCCGAGACCGGCGCCGGCCAGCACGGCGTGGCCGCGGCCACCGCCGCGGCGCTCTTCGGCATGGACTGCCTCGTGTTCATGGGCGCCGTCGACATGGACCGCCAGGCCCTGAACGTCTTCCGGATGGAGCTGCTCGGCGCCGAGGTCCAGGGGGTGGAGAGCGGCAGCCGGACCTTGAAGGACGCCGTCAACGAGGCCCTGCGGTACTGGGTTGCCGAGGTCGAGGACACCCACTACTGCATCGGGTCGGTGATGGGCCCGCACCCCTATCCCTACATGGTCCGGGAGTTCCAGCGGGTGGTGGGGACCGAGGCCCGCCGTCAGTGCCGGGAACTGCTCGGCGCCGATCCCTCCTGGGTGGTCGCCTGCGTGGGCGGCGGCTCCAACGCGGCGGGCACCTTCGCCGGGTTCGTGGACAGCGGGGCCGCCCTCGTCGGGGTGGAGGCGGCCGGCGGGGCCGCCATGGGCCACGGCGTGCCCGGTGTGGTGCACGGGATGAAGTCCTTCCTCATGCAGGACGAGGCCGGGCAGATCGCCGAGGCGGAGTCGATCTCGGCCGGGCTCGACTACCCCGGCATCGGGCCCGAGCACGCCCATCTGGCCGAGGTCGGCCGGGCCCGCTACGAGCAGGCCACCGACGCCGAGGTGCTCGAGGCCTTCGCCCTGCTGGCTCGCACCGAGGGGATCATCCCCGCCCTCGAGCCCGCCCACGCCCTGGCCTGGGTGGTGCGCGAGGCCGGGAAGGCCATCGCCCTGGGCGACACCGTGCTCGTGACCCTGTCGGGTCGCGGCGACAAGGACGTCGCCCAGGTGCGGGAGCTCCTGTCGTGAGGGTGCCGGCCCGGTGAGCACGGCCCCGGCACGCCTCGAGGGCCGGCTCGAGTCGCATCTCCGCCACCGGCGTCACGAGGGCCGCAAGTTGCTCGTGCCCTACGTCACCGCCGGCATGCGCCCCGACTGGCTGCACGTGGTGCGGGCCGTGGTGGCCGCCGGTGCCGACGCCGTCGAGATCGGCATCCCCTTCTCCGACCCCATGATCGACGGTCCCATCGTCCAGGCCGCTTCTCACGCCGCCCTCGAGCGGGGCACCACGCCGGCGGCCGTGCTCGAGGCCCTGTCCGGTGCCGACGTCGAGGTCCCCTTGTGCGTCATGACGTACTACAACGTCGTCTTCCGGGCCGGGACCCGCCGGTTCGCCTCGTCGCTGGCCGAGGCGGGGGTGGCCGGTGCCATCGTGCCGGACCTGCCCCTCGAGGAGGCGGGCGAGTGGTGCGCCGACGCCGGCGACGCCGGTGTGGCCACGGTGCTCCTCGTGGCCCCCTCCACCTCCGAGGAGCGCGCGGCGCGCATCGCGGCGCGCTCGCGGGGGTTCGTCTACGGGGTGGGACGGATGGGCGTCACCGGCGAGCGGGCCCAGCTCGCCACCTCGGCGCTCGAGGTGGCCCGGCGCGTCCGCCGGGTCACCGACGTGCCGGTGTGCATCGGCATCGGGATCTCGACGGCCGAGCAGGCCCGGGAGGTCTGCGCCGAGGCCGACGGGGTCGTGGTCGGCTCGGCTCTCGTCCGCCGCCTCCTCGACGGTGCCCCGGCCGACGAGGCGGCCGGCTTCGTGGCCGAGCTCCGCCACGCCCTCGACGAGACCTGAGACCTGCGCCGGCTCCCGCTCAGCAGGGGGCCAGGAAGTCACAGGCCCGCCACAGGCGCGTTCCATACCGTTCGAGGTGGACCGGGTCGAGGATGGACCCGGCAGGATGCGCCGGGACCGGCACGGCCGGCGCGAGGAGGTCGAGACCCCATGGACGAAGCCCCGCAGTTCGCCACACCACCGCCCGGCCGACGCCGGATGTGGCCCAAGGTGGCTGCGGCGGCCGGCATCGCCGCCGGGAGCGCCGCAGGAGCGGCCGTGCTGGCCGCCGCCGCCACGAGTGGGCCGCAGACCACGGTGGCCTCGGCGGGCACCGACGCCACCTCGGGCTCGTCCGGGTCGAGCTCGTCCTCGGGCTCGTCCGGGTCGAGCAGCACCACCACGCCGGCGACGGCCCCGCGGGGGCGGGGGTGGGGTATGGGCATGCACGGTCCCGGCTTCGGCGGCGACGTGCTCCACGGCGTCTACACGGTGCAGGGGCCGAACGGCTACGAGACCCTCCAGGTGCAGACCGGGACGGTGAGCGCCATCTCCGACACGGCGGGGAGCACCTGGTCGATGACGGTGACGAGCGCCGACGGGACGCCGCTCACCTACGTGATCGACTCGGGCACGTCGGTGGACGGCGGCGAGACGGGGGTGTCGAGCATCTCGAAGGGCGACACCGTGCACGTGGAGGCCGTCGTCTCCAACGGCACGGCCACCGCCAAGGAGGTCGCCGACTCCACGGTCATGGGGGCCAACGGGCAGAGCTGGCGGCCGGCGCCGCCCAACTCGTCGTCCTCCTCTTCGTCGGGCACCACCACGAGCTGACGGTCCGGCCGGCCGGCCGGGCGGATGGCAGCCGCCTGGCCGGGTGCGCCGGCCGGCGGTCGCCGCCGGCGTCCTTCCCGTTCGGAGGGGCGCCGGCGGTGTCGCGTGCGAAGGTGGACGGGTGACCGCTCCGGCCTCGCCGCCCGCCCGGACGCGGCCGGAGCGGCCGGGGGCGGCCCCGACCCTCCTGGCCGCCCTCGTCTACCTGGGAGCGGGGACGCTCGTCTGGTGGCACCTGTGGGGCGGGGGGATCGGGTCGTCGCTCGCCTCGGGGTCCCTCGACCCGGCCCAGGACGTCTGGTGGCTGGCGTGGGTGCCCCACGCCCTGGGCCAGGGCCTTGACCCGTTCCTCACCAGGGCCATGTACCACCCCCACGGGGTCAACGTGGTGGCCAACACCTCGTTCCTCCTCTGGGGACTCCTCCTCTCGCCCGTCACCGTCCTGGCCGGTCCCTCGGCGTCGTTCTCCGTCTCGGTGGTGCTGGCGCCCGCCCTCGATGCCTTGGCCGCCTTCGTGGTGCTGCGCCGTTTCGTCCGGTGGGCCCCGGCGGCGTTCGCCGGTGGGCTCCTCTTCGGCTTCGGTCCCTTCGTCGCCACCGACCTGCGCTACGGGCACCTCAACCTCACCGTCCTCGTCCTCCTGCCCCTGGGGCTGCTCCTGTTCGACCGGGCCCTCGTCCGCCGCCACGGGTCGCCGTGGCGGCTGGGCGTGGGGATCGGGCTCGTCGTGGTGGGCCAGTTCTTCCTGTCGGTGGAGGTCCTCGCCCTCGGCGTGATCGTGGCCGCCGTCGCCATGGCGGTGGTCCTAGCCGCCCGGGGCCGGCGGTGGCACCAGGGGCTCGGCTACACGACCAGGGCGCTCGGCGCCGGGGTCGCCGTGGCCGCCGCGCTGCTCGCCTACCCGACGTGGTGGTACGTGGCGGGGCCCCGGCACTTCACCGGCGCCGTGTGGGGTGACATGTCGGGGTACTCGGCCAGCCTGGCCTCGTTCGTCCAGCCCCACGGGGAGCTCGCCGGCGTGCAGTTCGTGAGCGGCGGCAACGGCGACTACCTGGGCCCCGTCCTCCTCCTCGTCCTCGCCGCCGGCGTCGCGCTGTGGCGCGCCGACCGGGTGCTGCGGTTCGCGGCTGCGATGGTCGTCCTCTGCGGCCTGCTCGCCCTCGGGCCCGTGCTCCACGTCGGGCCGCGGGGACCCCGGTCCGCCTCCGTGGCCTGGCCCCTTCTCCACCTGCCGCTCCTGTCGTCGGTGGCGGCGAGCCGCTTCGGCGCCTACGCCGAGCTCTTCGCCGCCCTGGGCCTCGCCGTCGTCCTCGACCACCTCCGGGACACGGCGCAGGGGCGCGCCGGGGCCCGCACGGCCTCGGCCCCGGCCCGGGCGGGAGGGCGCCTCCGCCGGGCCGACACGGCGGTCCCGGTGCTCGTGGCCGGCGCCGTGGCGCTCGCCGCCCTGGTCCCGGTGGGGGTGGTGGCGGGCTGGCCCTATCGCACCCATCGCATCGACGAACCGCCGGTGGTGCAGGCGCTGGCCCGCCTCCCGGACGGGACGATGGTCCGGGAGTACCCCTTCGCCGAGGGCACCGACGGTGACGGGGAGGCCTGGCAGGCCGAGGCGGGCATGCGCTACCTCGTCGTCGAGGGCTACGCCATCGTGCCCGGCGCCGGCGGGCACGCCACCATCGCCGGCCCCGCCGATCCGGTCGGCATCGTCTTCGCCGCCGCCTCGCTCGGGCGGCTGGGGCGGCCCTTCGGTGCGTCGCTCGTGGCGAGCGTGCGCGTGCACGCCTTCGAGGACGGCGTGGGGGCCGTCGCCGTCGTGGTGCCGAGCCGCGGCGGCCAGCTGCTGGGGGACCTCCTCCACGCCGCTCTGGGCCCGCCGGCCTGGGCCGGGCCCTCGGGATGGCTGTGGCGTGCTCCGGGCGCGACCCTCAGCGGTGCCGTCGGAACCGGCGGCGCCCCCTGTTGTGCTGCTCCAGGCGGCGGCGGATGAGCTCCCGGCGCTCCTGGAGCTCTCGGTAGGTCAGTCGCTCGACGGGCTCGGTCACGCCGAAGGAGGCCCGGATGGCGTCGAGGTCGAGGCCGGGGATCTCCTCCCGCGACGTCATGCCGATCTCCTGGGCGATGCGCTCGCCGTGGCGCTCGTGGAAGTGCATGACGATGGAGACGATCTCGGCGATGAGGTCGATGTCGGGGGCCATGACGGCGAGGGCGCCGTCGAGGAACAGCATGTCCTTCACGTAGAGCATGAGCTCCTTGGGCATGCGGGCCCCGTAGCCGAGGAGGGCCTTCGTGACGTCGCGCAGCTGGGCGGTGAGCTCGTCGGCCGTCATCGTGGTGGGGTCGACCGGGGGGCGGTCGAGGCCGAGGTCGCGGATGACGGCGTCCACGTCCGTCGACGCCGGCAGGGCCCCGAGGTCGCGGATGGCCTCGACCTCGCCGCGGACGTCGTAGGCGGAGCCGGCGATGATGAGCCGGAGCAGGGCCAGGCGCTGCTGGTCGTCGAGGCGGCCCGTGATGCCGAAGTCGAGGAGGGCGACCCGGCCGTCGTGGCGGACGAAGAGGTTCCCGCCGTGCAGGTCGCCGTGGAAGACGCCGTAGAGGAGGGCACCCTCGAGGAAGGCGATGGTGGCGGCGTGCAGGACGGCGGCGGTGTCCACGCCGGCGGCCCGCATGGCCTCCACGTTGCCCCAGGCGAAGCCGTCGAGGCGCTCCATGACGAGCACGCGCCTCGTGACGAGGTGCGGGTGGGGCCGGGGGACGACGAGGGCCCGTTCGTCGGTCTCGGCCAGCACCCTGGCCACGTCGAGCATGTTCTCGGCCTCGAGACGGAAGTCGAGCTCCTCCACGATGGTCTCGCCGAACACCTCGACCAGCGCCGGCGGGTTGGCCAAGGCCGCCACCGGGATGCGGCCCACGAGGAGGGGGGAGATCCAGCTCATGACGGCGAGGTCGTGGCGCACGAGGCGGGCCACCGAGGGCCGCTGGACCTTCACGACCACCTGCTCCCCGGTGACGAGGCGCGCCGCGTGGACCTGGGCGATGGAGGCGGCGGCCAGGGGCGAGACCTCGAAGTCGGTGAAGAGGGCCTCGAGGGGACGGCCCAGGTCCTCCTCCACGATGCGGCGGACGGTGGCGAAGGGCTCGGCCGGGACCTGGTCTCGACAGAGCCGGAACTCGGAGACGAGCTCCTCGGGGAAGAGGCCCTCGCCCGAGGAGAGGATCTGGCCCAGCTTGATGTAGGTGGGACCGAGCCGCTCGAAGGTGCGCCGGAGCCGCACCGACAACCCGGCTCGCGACTCGGCGGTCCCCTTGCGGCGGTCGGTGAGATACCAGCCCACGAGGGCCCGGCCCAGGAGGGCCGTGACCCTGAAGACCCGGAGGCCGGGCGGGAGGCGGCGGCGCCGGGTGAGGCGGGGTGCCTCGGCGCGCGTCTGGCGGCGCAGTGCCTCGATGCCCGACCGCCAGGCCATGGCGGCGGGCTCGACGAGCCAGGGGGCGCTCGAGGAGAAGGCGCCGACGCCGAGGTCGGCCGGGCCCTCGTCGACGGGCGGTGGGAGAGGGTCAGTCACGCACGGGCGCGATCACCAGGCACCCGTTGTGGCCGCCGAAGCCGAACGAGTTCGACAGCACGGGCGACGGCTCCCAGGGACGGGGCGTGCCGTGGACGACGTCGAGGGGGATCTCCGGGTCCGGCTCGCCGTAGCCGGCCGTGGGCGGGATGAGGCGCCTGTCGATGCTGAGCACCGCCGCCACCGCCTCGATGGCCCCGGCGCCCCCGAGGGCGTGGCCGGTCACGCCCTTGATGGAGGTGACGGGCGGACCGGGTGTGCCGAAGACCTTGGCGATGGCCTGGGCCTCGGCCAGGTCGTTGAGCGGGGTGGAGGTGCCATGGGCGTTCACGTGGCCGACGTCGCCGGGTTCGATGCCGGCGTCGGCCAGGGCCAGCTCCATGCAGGTGGCGGCCCCGGCCCCGCCCGGGGCGGGGGCGGTGATGTGGTGGGCGTCGGCGGTGGAGGCGGCGCCGCAGATCTCGGCGTAGATGCGGGCGCCCCGGCGCCGGGCGTGGCCGAGCTCCTCGAGCACGAGGGCGGCGGCGCCCTCGGCGCAGACGAAGCCGTCCCGTCGGGCGTCGAAGGGACGGGACACCCCCGAGGTCGACAGGGCCGTCATGTTCGTGAAGGCGGCGATGCCGAGCCCGGTCATGGCCGCCTCGGATCCCCCGCCGACGACCACGTCGCAGCGGCCGCTCGCCACCAGCCGGGCGGCGGCCCCCACGGCGTGGGTGCCCGCCGCGCAGGCGGTCGTGATCGTCTCGCAGGGCCCGTGCCAGCCGGCCCGCATGGAGACGGTGGCGGCCCCGGCGTTCGGCATCATCATCGGGATGAGGAAGGGCGAGATCCTGCTCGGGCCCTTCTCCTGGAAGACGACGCTCTGGGCCTCGAGGGACTCGAGCCCGCCGACGCCGGTGCCGAAGACGACTCCGGCCCGGTCGGGATCGGGGGCGAGGTCCCCGGCGTCCTGGCGGGCCATCTCCGCCGCCGCCACCGAGAACTGGGCGTACCGGTCGACGCGCCTGGCCTCCTTGGGCCCGAACCAGTCGGCCGGGTCGAAGTCGCGGACCCGGTGCTCGCCCTCGGGTGCCGGGGCGAGGAGGCCCTCCCAGAAGGCGTCGGGCCCGGTGCCGCAGCAGGAGACCACCCCGACGCCGGTCACCGCCACGCGGCGACCGCGCAGCGGTCCCTCGGCGGTCGTGCCCAGCAGCATGCTCAGAGCTTGGCCGAGATCAGGTCGTAGGCCTGGCCGATGGTCTCGATGCCCTCGAGCTCGGACTCCTCGACGGTGACGTCGAAGGCCTCCTCCAGGGCCATGACCAGCTCGACCAGGTCGAGGCTGTCGGCGTCGAGGTCGTCGCCGAAGCGGGCCTCGGGGACGACCTTGTCCTCGGGCACCTGCAGCACCTCGACGGCGCAGGCCTTGAACTTGTCGAACGTGGCATCGCTCACAGTGGTCTCCTTTCCCAGAATCCGCTCACAGCCCCATCGCCAGGCCGCCGTCCACCGGCAGGACCGCACCGGTCACGTAGGCGGCGTCGTCGGAGGCGAGGAAAGCGACGGCCCCGGCCACCTCGTCGGGCGTGCTCCTGCGGCCCAGCGGCACCATCGACGTGAGCTGTTCCACGCGCGCCTCACCCAGCGTGGCGATCATATCCGTCTCGACCACTCCGGGAGCCACGACGTTGACGGTGATGCCCCTGCTCCCGACCTCGCGGGCGAGCGACCGGGCCAGCCCGACGAGTCCGGCCTTGGCGGCGCCGTAGTTGACCTGCCCCGGCGACCCGAGGAAGGCGACGACGGAGGAGACGAGGACGATCCGGCCGCCGTGCGCCCGCACCATCGGCCCGAGGGCGCGGCGGACGACGCGGTAGACGCCGGTCAGGTCGGTGTCGAGCACCTCCTGCCAGGCCTGCTCTCCCATGCGCAGCAGGAGGGTGTCCCTCGTGATCCCGGCGTTGGCCACGAGCACCTCGACGCGTCCGAGCCGCTCCTCCACGGTGCCGAAGGCCTCCTCCACCGAGGCCGGGTCGGTGACGTCGCACCGGACGGCGACGAGGCCGCCCTCGGTGTCCGTCTTCGGAGGCAGCTCGGTCCGGTAGGTGACGGCCACCCGGTCGCCCTGGGCGACGAAGCGGCGGGCGCACCCGAGGCCGATGCCGCGGTTGCCGCCGGTCACGAGGACGACGCGGCCACCGGGTGTCTCGGAGGGGCTCGTCATGTCGGCGGCGAAGGTTAGAAGCGCGCGTCGGCGGCGTCGACCCGGAGCCAGGCCACCGGCTGGCCGGCCAGGAGCCGCTCGCCCGCCAGGGCCAGGAAGCCGGCCAGCTCGCCGGCGAAGGGGGTGCGGACCTCGGTCTCGCCCACCCGGCCGAGGAGCGCCCCCACCTCGACGGGCGCTCCCGCCGCCTGGCCCGCCGGGGCCTGGCCCCGCAGGGCCGCACCCAGGGCCGGGGCGCCCAGGGGCTCGGGCTGGAAGATGCCCGCTGCCGGCGAGACGACCAGGCGGACAGCGGTGGTGAGGGTCTCCCCGTGGCCGTCGTCGAGAGCCCCGGCGGCGAGGTCCTGGCCGGCCAGGACGGCCAGCAGCTCGTCGAGGTCGGCCGGCTTCTGGAGGGCGATCGCCTTGGCCGAGGGCAGCGTCCGGCGGGCGAGCCCGGAGAGGACCCCCCCGGGGCCGAGCTCCACCACAGGCTCCGAGCCCATCGACTCGAGCAGCTGCAGCGTCTGGCGCCACCGCACCGGGCTGCACAGCTGGGCGCTCAGGAGCCCCGGCCACTCACCGGGCTCGGCGTGGGCACGGGCGTCGACGTTGGCGACCACCGGGGTCTCGGGCGCCTCGAACCGGGTCTCGGCCAAGGCCTTGCGGAGCCGGGCCCGGGCCGGCGCCATGAGGCTCGTGTGGAAGGCCCCCGCCACCTGCATGGCCATGACCTTTCGGGCCCCTGCCTCCTTGGCGAGGGCCGACGCCGCCTCGACGGACTCCCGGGTCCCGGCGATGACCACCTGGCCCGGGGCGTTGTAGTTGGCGACCCACACCTCCCCTTCGGCCCGCTGGCAGGCAGCCTCCACGACGTCGTCGTCGGCCCCGAGGACGGCCGCCATGGTCCCGGGACGCTCCTCGGCGGCATCGTGCATGGCCTCGCCCCGCTCCACCACGAGACGGACCCCGTCCTCGAAGGCGAGGGCGCCGCTCGCCACCAGGGCGCTGTACTCCCCGAGGCTGTGCCCGGCGCAGACGCTGGGTTCGACGCCGATGCGTTCGAGGGCGTCGAGGACGACGAGGCTCAGGACGAAGGTGGCCAGCTGGGCGTTGGCCGTCCGGGTCAGCTCCTCCTGCTCCGCCTCGAGCAGCAGCCGGGCCACGTCCCGGCCGGCGATGACGGTCGCCTCCTCGACCACCTCCCAGCTCGGGTGGTCGACCCACGGCCCGCCCATGCCCGGGCGCTGTGAACCTTGGCCGGGGAACGTGAAGGCCGGCACGGTGCTCTGTCTCCTTCGGCTGGAAAGGCCCCGTCGGGACGGGGGACGGCCCCAGGGTGGCACGCGCCCGGTCCGCGATTCACCTTACCGATGGGTAACGGCCGCCCCGGCCCGAAATCGGGCCTTCAGTGTTTCGGACCGATGAACTGGTCGAGCAGTCGCACGCTGTCCCGCTTGGCGACGGAGAGGTTCCGAGCGTTGTGCGGCCGCCAATCGACGCCCAGCAGATCGCAG
>JAGWNV010000281.1 GCA_028872975.1 Acidobacteriota bacterium | reverse complement strand
GCGACGCCACCGACATCGCCGAGTACAGCCAGGTGGTCCCCCGCTCCAAGATCATCCTGGGCGTCCCCTACTACGGCTACGACTGGCCCACGAGCGGGCCACAAGCCGGGGCCGGGGCCACCGGGGGGCCCTCCCCGGTCACCTACGCCCAGGTGGCGGGCGCCCATCTCCCCTCGTACTGGGACCGCAGCAGCCAGACGGCCTGGACGGCCTACCAGTCGGGTTCCCAGTGGCACCAGATCTACTACGACGACCCGACCTCGATGGCCCTGAAGGCGCGTCTCGCCAACCAGGACGGGATCGCCGGGCTCGGGATCTGGGCCCTCGGCATGGACGGCAACGACCCCGCCATGCTCGCCGCCCTCCTCGGCAACGCCCCCGCCACCAAGTACGCCGCCGGTCCTTCGGGCCCCTCCCCGACGACCCCCTCGTCGGCTCCGAGCCCCTCCTACCAGTACTCGGGCGTCTGGAACGGCACCCGGGAGGCCCTGCAGCCCGCCGATCCCTCGGCGCTCCCCGGCGGTGGTGCCGCCCACCAGGTCGGCCAGCTCTCGTCCTTCTCGACCGACGACCCCCGGTTCAGCTGTCTGTCGACCGGTCCCGCCCTGCCCGTCTACGAGCTCTCCGCCAGCCCCACCACCTACGTGGTGCAGACCTCCACCCCCAGCTGGTGCGCGGCGGGCACCTGGGAATTCACCGGCCCCGCCCAGAGCACGAGCTCGGGCGGCTCCGGGTCGGGATCGTCCGGTGGGGCCAGCCCCTCCACGACCTCTCCGGGCGGCAGCCCGTCCACGACTTCGCCGCCGCTCACCCTGCCGCTCGTCTCGAAGCCCTCGGGCACGTCGTCCACGCCCACGACGACCACCGTCTTCGGTCTCTAGGCCCGGGCTCAGCTCTCCCCGGCCAGCGCCGCCTCGACGGCCGACCCGTCCTCCTCGCCCCGGCCCTCGACGGCACCCGGCGCGCTCCACAGCTGCCGGGCCGTGCCCGGATAGGCGAAGTGGTAGCCCTGGCCCAGCTCGCAACCCATGGACAGGAGCACCTCGGCCTGGGCGGCGGTCTCGATGCCCTCGCCGACCACCGAAAGCCCTAGGGCATGGCCGAGGCTGATGAGGCCCTGGACGATCGCCGGCCCCCTGGTGTCGCCGGCCACGTCCAGGCTGGAGACGAACCGGCGGTCGATCTTGAGGCCGGTGATGGGCAGCTCCTGGAGCCACGACAGGTTCGAGTAGCCGGCGCCGAAGTCGTCGAGGTTGATCGACACCCCCATCTCCCGCAGCTGCCGGAGGACCTTGGTGGTGGCCCCCACGTCCCGCAGGGCGTCCTCCACGATCTCGACACCGACCATCCGGCTCGGCACGTCGTAGCGCCGCAGGAGCCCGTCCACCTCGTCGCCGAAGCTTGGATCGGCCAGCTGGTGGGGCGAGACGTTGAGCCAGAGGCGGAAGTCCTCCGACACGAGCCCGGCCCGCTCCCACGCCGACAGCTCGGAGAGGGCCCGGTCGAAGGCCCAGCGGCCCATGGGGGCGATGAGCCCCGACTCCTCGGCGACGGGCAGGAAGCCCACCGGCAGGATCGTCCCGTGACCGTCCCGGTGCCAGCGCATGAGGGCCTCGGCCCCGACGACCCGGCCGCTCTTCAGGTCCACGAAGGGCTGGTAGGCGAGGGCCAGGTCCCCGCTCTCGATGGAGGCCCGCAGGCCCCGCTCCACCTCGAACCGCTCGACGACCCGGTCCCGCATGGCCTCGTCGAAGAGCTCCCAGTCGGCCCGGCCCGCCTCCTTGGCGCGGTACATGGCGGTGTCGGCGTTGCGCAGGAGCAGCTCGGGGCTCGAGCTCTGGGCGCCGGGCGAGGTGATGGTGATCCCGATGCTCGCCGTGAGCCGGTGCTCGACCCCGTCCACGGCGGCGGGACGGGCCAGTTCGGCGAGGAGGTGCTCGGCGATCCGGCAGGCCGACCCCGAGGTGCCGACGTCGGGGCAGACGACGACGAACTCGTCGCCGCCGAAGCGGGCCACGGTGTCGGACCGGCGCCGGGCCGCCGACAACCGGTCGGCCATCTCGCGCAGCAGTTGGTCGCCCACGTGGTGGCCGAAGAGGTCGTTCACCACCTTGAACCGGTCGAGGTCGACGAAGAGCACGGCCAGGCACGACCCGGTGCGCCGGGAGCCGGCCAGGGCCTGGGTGAGCCGGTCGTCGAGGAGGGCCCGATTGGGCAGGCCCGTCAAGGGGTCGTAGAGGGCCTGGTAGGCGTTGAGGCGCTGGAGGCGCTCGACGAGGCTCCGGTTCTCGATGATGAGCGCCCGCCGGAAGAGGGCGTTGCGGACCGTCTGGAGGAAGGCGGCCGGTGCGACGGGCTTGATGAGATAGGCGTCGAGCTGGCCGACGGCGGCCACGGCGGTGTCGAGCGAGGCGTAGCCGGTGAGCAGGAGCACCGGCACATCGGCGTCGCGCTCTTTCAATTCCTTGGCCAGGTCGATGCCGCTGCAGTCGGGGAGCCGGTAGTCGACGACCACGGCCGAGGGCTCGTACTGGACCTGGGCGGCGAGCGCCTCGGCGCGTCGCCCGGCCCCGAAGCCCTTGATCCCCGCCGTGGCGAGCACGTCGATCAGGCTCTGACGGACGGTCTCGTCGTCGTCGACGACGAGCACTGTGCCGGTCTCGCCGGCCCACTGGTCGGTCACGCGCCGTCCTTCCTCTCGAGCGCACGGCCGAGCCGATCGAGCAGCACGTCCGGGTGCACCGGTTTCTTGAGCACGTCCACGACCTTGCGTCCGAGCCGTGCCCGCTCGCCGTCGTCGGGGCTGTGGGACGAGACGACGAGGATGGGAGGAGGGTCCTCGAGGCGCTCCACGAGGGTCATGCCGTCCATGTTTGGCATCCGGAGGTCGAGGAGGACGGCCCCGACCGTCTCGCTCGAGAGGACGGCCAGGGCCTCGCTGCCGTCGGCGGCCTCGGCCACCCGGTAGCCGGCGCCCCTCAGGATCTCGGCGACCGAGCTCCGGACGTCCGGTTCGTCGTCCACCACGAGGACGTCGGTGCCGGTCATGTCAGCACCTCGGCCGTCTCGGTGGGCAGCCGGACGACCGCCCGGGCTCCGCCCCCGTCGCCGCCGCCCTCGAAGGCCACCTCGCCGCCGTGGGCCTCGACGAGCCGGCGGACGATGGCGAGGCCGAGGCCGGTGCCGTCGTGCTTGGTGGTGAAGAACGGCTCGAAGACCCGCTCGGCGAGCTCGGGAGCGATACCCGGCCCGCTGTCCTGCACCTGCACCTCGAGCCCGGCGCCGTTCATGTGGGCGCGCACGGTCACCTTCCCGGCGCCCTCGATGGCCTGGTAGGCG
>JAGWNV010000015.1 GCA_028872975.1 Acidobacteriota bacterium | reverse complement strand
GGCGGACCCGCCCGGCCACCCGCACCCGGGAACGCCAGGTGGCCTCGCCGACGGGCAGGGTCCCGGCCACCCGGAGTTCGGGCGCCTCGGCCCGGTGGCGGCGCATCCCCCCTTTGGCCGGGGCCCGCTTCGGCTCGGCGCCGTCCGCCCCCTCGAGGTCTCGGGGCCACTGGCCGGTGAGCTGGAACGGAACGATCGTGGCGTTCACGTGCGGCAGCGCCCCCACGGCGACGGCGATGCGGTCGGCCGTCTGGTCGTGCAGCAGGCGCCGCCAGCCCCCGGTGAATCCTCTCCGGGGCAAGAGGAGGGTGACCTCGGTGCTCCCGTCGGAGGCGACCTCCGCCGCCAGCTCCATGGCGGCACGGACGATGCGCCGGTCGGGGCACTCCACGATGTCGAGCGGCAGCCTCGAGAGGCCGAGTCGCCGCCACTCCCCCTCGAGGTCGGCCGCCGCCTGCGTGTCGACGGCGAAGTGCACGGCGCGCAGGTCGTCCGGCGTGAGGGTCCGGGCGTACTGCAGGGCGCGGTCAGTGGCGAGGTCGAGCCGGTCGACGAGCACGACCACGCTGTGCCTGCGCAGGATGGGCACCTCACAGGCTTGGGACGCGCCCGCCTCGAGCTGGGTGTCCTCCCGTGCGTACTGCCGGTGGAGCCGCAGGAGCAGCCACACGCCGAGGGGCATGATCACGACCACGGCCCAGGCGCCTTCGGTGAACTTCGTCACGGCGAAGATGACGTCGACGACGAAGGACAGCACCGCTGCACTCGCATTGACGACGAGCCGGCGGCGCCATTGAGGCTCACGATGGACGAGGTGGTACTTGGCCATGCCGGCCCCGGCCATGGTGAAGCCGGTGAACACCCCGATGGCGTAGAGGGGGATGAGGCTGTTGACCTGGGCCCGGGTCACGAGTAGCAGCACCACCGATGCCACGGTCAGTACCAGGATTCCCGTAGAGAAGACGAGCCTGTGGCCCCGCTTGGTCAGTTGGCGAGGAAGGTAGGAGTCCTCGGCGGCGAAGCTGGCCAGGTAGGGGAAGCCCGTGAAGCTCGTGTTGGCCGCCAGGACGAGGACGAGCATCGTCCCCGCTTGGAGCGCCACGAAGAGCGTGTGGCCGAGCGGGCCGGCGCCGTAGACGTACTTGGCGATCTGGGCAACGACGGTGGGCGTCCCGGACAGCCGCGGTGCCGGATGGGTCACCGCCGACAGGGCGGCCATGCCGAGCACGAGGACGCCGAGCAGGACGGCGACGAGGCCGAGCGTGACGCGGGCGTTGCGGGACTCGGGCGGGCGGAAGATGCTCACGCCGTTGGAGATGGCTTCGGTACCGGTCAACGCCGAGCCACCTGAGGCGAAGGCCTTGAGGACCAGGAACACCGAAGCTCCGAGGAGCAGCCCGTGGCCGGGGGCACCGGAGGACATGGCTCCCGGCTGGTGCAACGAGTGCGAGTGGAGCTGACCCATGACGGCGCGGACGGACCCGACGGTGATCAGGATCAGCATGTTGGCGATGAAGAAGTAGGTCGGGACGGCGAAGACCCGGCCGGCCTCCCGGACGCCCCGCGGGTTCCCGTAGGTGAGCACGAGGACGAGTCCGATGGAGATCCACACGGTCGCCCCGGTCAGAGACGGCACCACCGAGGTGAGCGCCGCCACTCCGGCCGCCACCGACACGGCCACGGTCAGCGTGTAGTCGACGAGCAGCGCCACGGCGGCGATCTGGGCGACCTTGGGACCGAAGTTCTCCCGGCCCACCACGTAGGCGCCACCGGCCTTGGTGTAGACCTTCACGACCTCCAGATACGACAGGGTCACGACGAAGAGGACGGCCAGCACGGCCAGCGTGACCGGCACGACGAGCGTGAACGCCGCCACCCCCACCCATGGCACCAGCTGGACGAGGACCTGCTCGGTCGAATAGGCCGAGGAGGAGATGACGTCCGAGGACAGCACCGCCAGCGCCGTCGGCTTGCCGAGGCGCTCGATCGCCTGGCGCTCGGTGGCGAGAGGCGGGCCCAGGAGGACGTTCTTGAGGCGGTAGCGGGCGTTCTCGGGCAGCCGCCCCTGGTCGGGGACGGGCAGGGCGGAGGGCTCGACCCGGCGGTCCCCCGACCGGCGTACGGGCTGGTTGGTCACCGCCTCAGCCAACCACCTGGGAGGATGAATTGTCACGGCGGTGTCCGCCGTGTTGCATGGTGCGGTGCACGTCGTCATCGTGGGCTGCGGCCGGGTGGGCTCGGGGCTGGGCATCCGCCTGGTCGACCAGGGCCACTCGGTGAGCATCATCGACAAGCAGCCCAAGGCCTTCCGGCGCCTTCCCTCGGGCTGGCGGGGCACCACCCTCGTCGGCTCGGGCTTCGACCGCGACGACCTCGAGCTGGCCGGGGCCAAGGACGCCGGCGCCCTGGCGGCGGTGACGAGCGGCGACAACTCGAACATCCTCACCGCCCGGATCGCCCGTGAGACCTACGGCATCCCCAACGTCGTGGCCCGCATCTACGACCGCCGGCGCGCCGAGATCTACCAACGCGTCGGCATCCCCACCGTGGCCACCGTGCCCTGGACCATCGACCAGGTCCTGCGCCGGATCGACCCGTCCGCCACCGCCGGCGACTGGACCGACGCCTCGGGCCGACTGGTGCTCCTGGACCGGCCCCTGCCCGAGTCCTGGGCGGGGCGCCGGCTCAAGGAGCTGTCGGCGCCGGGCGAGGTGACCCTGGTGGCGGTGACCCGGGCCGGCCTGCCCCGCCTCGACGTGGCCGAGCTGCTCGGCCAGGAGGGCGACCTGCTGCACCTCGCCGTGATGGCCGACGCCGTGGCCGCCCTCGACGGCCGTCTCGGTGCCCCCGGCACCGCCGACGGCGGCCCGCCCCGATGAAGGTCGCCATCGCCGGCGCCGGCAGCGTGGGGACGGCCATCGCCGCCGACCTCCACGCCAACGGCCACGAGGTCCTCGTCATCGAGAAGGAGCCCGAGCTCGTCGAGCGCCTCCGGCCCACCCTCGACATCACCTGGGTGGCCGCCGACGCCTGCGAGGTCTCCTCCCTCGATGCCGCCGGCATGGGCAGCGTCGACGTGGCCGTGGCCGCCACCGGCGACGACGAGGACAACCTCGTCATCTCCCTCCTGGCCAAGCAGGAGTTCGCCGTGCCCCGGGTCATCGCCAGGGTGAACAGCGTGAAGAACCAGTGGCTCTTCAACGAGTCCTGGGGGGTCGACGTGGCCGTGTCGACGCCTCAGCTCATGACCGCCCTCGTCGAGGAGGCGGTGTCGGTGGGCGCCCTCGTGCGGCTGCTGCGCTTCGAGGGCGGCAAGGCGCACCTGGTCGAGGTCACCCTGGCCGAGGGATCCCCCGCCGAGGGTGTGTCCCTGGCCGACCTCGAGCTCCCCCGGTCGGCCACGGTGGTGGGCGTCGTCCGCGGCGACCACCTGGTCGTCCCCCGCGGCGACACCACCCTCAGCGTGGGCGACGAAGTGGTCCTCCTCGTCACCGACGACGCCGAGGACGAGGTACAGCAGCTGCTCGTGGGCCGCTGACAGGCGGCCCTAGACTCGCCTCCCGTGGAGGCCGCCTTCTTCGACCTCGACAAGACCGTCATCGCCCGGGCCTCGATGGCGGCCTTCGGGCACCGCTTCTACCGGGAGCGGCTCATCTCGCGGACCACGGTGGTGCGGGCCCTCGTCTCGCAGTTCGTCTTCCTCCACCTCGGCGCCAGCGAGCAGAAGCTGGCCCGCATCCGTGAACAGGTGTTGCGGATGACCCGGGGCTGGGACCAGGTCGAGGTGGCCCGCATCGTCCGCGAGGCCCTCGAGGACGTCGTCGAGCCGATCATCTTCGCCGAGGCCCTCGAGCTCATCGACCAGCACCACGCCGCCGGACGGCGCACCTACATCGTCTCGGCCTCGCCCGAGGAGATCGTCCTACCCCTCGCCGAGTACCTCGGGGTGGACGGCGCCATCGCCAGCCGGGCCGTCGTCGACCTCGACGGCCGCTACACGGGGGAGATGGCCTTCTACGCCTACGGGCCCTTCAAGGCCGAGGCCATCGGGCAGCTCGCCGAGCGCGACGGGATCGACCTCGAGCACTCCTTCGCCTACAGCGACTCCTACACCGACGTGCCCATGCTCGAAGCGGTGGGCCATCCCGTCGCCGTCAATCCCGACCGGGTCCTGGCCCGCCTGGCCCGGGAGCGGGACTGGGAGGTGCGCCAGTTCACCCGCCCCGTCCGCCTGCGCGACCGGGTGCCGGTGCCGAACCTCCCCACCGCGGCCGCGCTGGGAGGCGTGGCCCTGGCGGCGACGGGCGCGGTGGTGGCGTGGCGCCTCGGGCGCCAACGCACGCTGGGCTGACAGGTGGCCGACCCGGGCGCTCGGCCCGGGCCGCCGGCCGGCTACGAGGTCGTCAGGCGGCGCGCAGGCGCTTGGCGGCGACGACGCCGAGGGTGACGAGGACGGCGAGCAGGAGGAGCTTCTTCACGGGAGCCGATCCTAGCGACGGCGCCGGGGCCGCGCCCCGGGGGCCCGCCACGGCGTCCTAGACGGTGAGGAGGTCCCGGGCGCCGGTGTCGGAGGAGGGGTGGCGGAGCTTGGACATGGCCCGGGCCTCGATCTGGCGGATCCGCTCCCGGGTCAGGTTGAAGTGCTCCCCCACCTCCTCGAGGGTCCGGGGCTCGCCCCGGTCGAGGCCGAAGCGCAGCCGCAGGATCTCCCGCTCCCGCTCGTCGAGCGGGGACAGGAGGCGGTTGATCTCGTCGGGGAGGAGCGAGGTGGCCGCCACCTCGAAGGGCGACTCGGCGGACCGGTCCTCGACGACGTCGCCGAGCTCGGCGTCCCCGTCCTCGCGCAGCGGCTCCGACAGCGACAGGGGCTCGGCCCGGAACCGCAGGGCCTCGATGAGTTTGTCCTCGGGCATCTCCACCTCGGCCCCGAGCTCGGCCAGAGTGGCCGGCCGGCCCAGCTTGAGCTCGAGGCGGGCCTGGGCCTTCTGGACCCGGGCCAGGGTGTCGCCGGCGTGCACCGGCAGGCGGATGGTCCTCCCGGTGTTGGCGATGCCACGGGTGATGGCCTGGCGGATCCACCACGTGGCGTAGGTCGAGAACTTGAACCCCTTGCGCCAGTCGAACTTCTCGACGGCGTGCATGAGCCCGAGGTTCCCCTCCTGGATGAGGTCCAGCAGCGGGAGGCCCGACGCCTGGTACTTCTTGGCGATCGACACCACCAGCCGCAGGTTCGACTGGACGAAGGTCTGCTGGGCGGCCTCGCCGGTCTGGACCTTGCGCTTGAGCTCTCGGCGCTTGGCCGGGGTGATGTCCTTCGTGGTCTTGCCGACGAGGTCCTGCTCCGCGTCGCGGCCGGCCTCGATGGTCTGGGCCAGGCGGACCTCGTCGTCCTTGGTGAGCAGGGGGTACTGGCCGATGTCCGTGAGGTACAGCCGGACCAGGTCCTCTTCGTCCCGCTCGACGCGCTCCTTCGCCAACGTCATCCAACCCTTCGCCGAGTCGGCAGGCCTCCGGGCCTGCTACGCGCCAACACCGTCATCCCACAGTCGCTCGTGCCGAGGACGGCCCGGGCCGCCGCTCGCCCTAGCCGGGCGGCACGGCCGCCACCTGTGGATATCACTGTACCGGGAGCGTCAAGCCCCCCTACCGGCCGGCGGGGGCCGTTTCCGGGCCTGGCCAGGGCACGAGCCCGGGCCCCCCGGCCAGGAGCGGCTCCTCCAGGGCCCAGGCGGCGTCCAGGGCCGGGGCCTCCCCGTCTGCGCCCAGCAGCGCCTCGAGGAGGGCCTCGGCCCCGAGGAGGGCCTCCACCTCGTCCCGGACCACCAGTCGAAGCGCCCTGGCCACCGGGGCGTCGGGGGGGGCCCGGACCGCCCCCAGGTGCCGCCGGTAGCCGGCCACGGCCCGGGGGAGCACCACCCGGGCCAGCCCCGCCAGCCGGGCCGGGGCGCCCTCGAGGCCCGCCAGCCGGTCGAGGGTTGCGGCCGCCGGAGCACCGGCCGCCGGGGCGCCGGGCGGCGGGGTGCCGGGGACGAGGGGGACCTGCTCGGCGAAGAGGCCGGCGTGCCAGGCGTGCTGCTGGCTCAGGGCGTCGAAGAGGACGGCGGCCTCGGGCACGGCCTCGGCGGCGGCGAAGCCCCCGAGCACCTCGAAGAGACGGTCCTCCACCGCCGCGTAGGCAGCGAGGAGCGCGCCCGAGGCGCCGATGCCGATCCAGGGCCGGCCGTCGGGGACCGGCCCGCCGTCGCCGGTCACTCCCCCGGCCCGCCGTCGCGGTCGCCCCCGGCCGGGGCGGAGGGCACGGGCGGGACGTAGGACCGGTCGAGGTACCGGTTGGTGATCGGCATGCGCCGATCCTTGCCGAAGGCCTTGGCCGAGATCCGGATGCCCGGAGGCGACTGGCGGCGCTTGTACTCCGCCGAGTCCACGAGCCGGGCCACCCGCTCCACCACCTCGGCGGGGAACCCGGCGTGGACCACCTCGGCGATGCTCTCGTCGCGGGCCACGAGGGCGTCGAGGACGGGATCGAGCACCTCGTAGGGGGGGAGGCTCTGGTCGTCGCGCTGGCCGGGGCGCAGCTCGGCCGAGGGGGCCTTGGTGAGCACGCCCTCGGGGACGAGGGCCCGCCCGGCCACGTCGTTGCGGTACCGGCACAACCGGTAGACAAGGGTCTTCGGCACGTCCTTGATGACGGCGAAGCCCCCGGCCGAGTCCCCGTAGAGGGTGGAGTAGCCGGTGGCGAGCTCGCTCTTGTTGCCGGTGGTGAGCACGATCCAGCCCTTGGCGTTCGAGACGGCCATGAGCAGGACGCCCCGGATGCGCGACTGGAGGTTCTCGTCGGTGAGCCCGGGCGGCTCGGCCCCGAGGGCCCCGGCCACGAGCCCCCCGAGGGCCCGGTGGGCGGCCTCGATGGGCACGGCGGTGAGGTCGATCCCGAGCGCCGCGGCCAGGGCCTCGGCGTCGGTCCTCGACCCCTCGCTCGAGTACCGCGACGGCATCGACAGGCCGTGCACGTGCTCGGGCCCGAGGGCGTCGGCGGCGACCAGGGCCACGAGCGACGAGTCGATGCCACCGGAGAGCCCCACCACGGCGTCGGTGAAGCCGTTCTTGCGAAGGTAGTCGCGGGTGCCGAGGACGAGG
This sequence comes from Acidobacteriota bacterium, assembly GCA_028872975.1. Lineage (GTDB taxonomy): Bacteria > Actinomycetota > Acidimicrobiia > Acidimicrobiales > UBA8190 > UBA8190. The sequence continues at coordinate 11,517 of JAGWNV010000015.1, read as the reverse complement.
GCGCCGTAGACCTCGGCCTCCTCCGACAACGGCTCGGGCAGCGGCGGGGGCGCCAGGGGCTCGCGCCGGGGCCGGGGACCGCTCACCGGCGTCGAGGCCAGCGACGGTGCCCTCGGCGCCGGGGGGAGCTCGAGGTCGGCCACCACCATGGCCTGCACGAATTGGGCCCCGCCGGCGAGGACCTCCCCGCCGGCGCCCATCACGAGCGAGCCGCCGTCGAAGACGAGCTCGTCCTGGCCGCCCACCTGGTTCACGTAGGCGACGGGACACCCGGCCTCGGCCACCCGCCGGCGCAGCAGGGTGAGCCGCTCCCCCAGCCGGCCCACCGCGTAGGGCGAGGCGTTCACGTTGACCACGACCCGGGCACCCCCGCGGCCGAGCGCCCCCACGGGCCCCTCGGCGAACCAGAGGTCCTCGCAGATCGACACGCCCACCTCGACCCCCCCCACGGTGTACAGCCCGAGGGGCCCGGTGCCGGGACCGAACCACCGCTCCTCGTCGAAGACCCCGTAGTTGGGCAGCAGGCGCTTGTGGTAGACGCCGGCCACCCGGCCACCGGCGCAGACGGCCACGGCGTTGCGCAGCAGCCGCGGGGCGCCGCGCACGGCCGCCTCCCGGGACCGCACCCCGGCCCCGGCGGCCCCGGCGGCCGCCTCGGCGAGGTCCTCGGTGCCCACCACGTCGACGAACCCGACCACCGCCGCGCAGACCGACGTCCGCCCCGCCACCTCGGACAGCGCCGCCAGGTTGTCGGCCAGGAAGGCCGGCTTGAGCAGGAGGTCCTCGGGCGGGTAGCCGGTGAGGGCGAGCTCGGGGAAGGCGACGAGGTCGGCCCCCTCCTCCTCGGCCCGGGCCAGGCCGGACAGCACCCGCTCGGCGTTGCCCCCGACGTCGCCCACCACCGTGTCGAGCTGGCACAGGGCCACGCGCAGGCGGTCCATCCACGAAGCGTAACGGCGGTCCGGCACCAGGCCCTCCCGGCGGCCCGTCGCTGGCATGCTGCGCAGGTGGACGCCCACGCCGTGCTCCGCGCCGCCGCCGACCGGTCGGCCGCGCCGGAGGCGGTGGCCCCGGTGCTCGACCGCCTCCTCGACGAGCGCCCCGAGCTCGCCGACCGGCTGGTGTCGGGGGCCGAGACGACGCCGCTGGGCCGGGCCCTTGTCTGCGTGGCCGGGGCCAGCAATGCCCTCGCCCGCCTGTGCGCCGCCGACCCCGCCGCCGTCGAGGTGCTCGACGAACTGGAGGCCCCCGCCCCCTTCGACGCCTCCTCCCCCGACTCCCTCGCCGCCGGCGCCCGGCTCGCCGTGCTCCGCATCGCGGCCCGCGACCTGCTCGGCATGGACGACCTCGAGACGGTGGGCGCCGCCCTGGCCGCCCTCGGCGCCGCCGTCCTCGACGCGGCGGTGACGCTCGGCGCCGGCGACGGGGCGGCCACCGGCGCGCTGGCGGTGATCGGCATGGGCAAGCTCGGCGGGGCCGAGCTCAACTACGCGAGCGACGTCGACGTCCTCTTCGTCGGGGCCGACGACGGCGCCTCGGCCTGGGCGCGCCGGGTCCTGCAGGTGGCGGGGGGCGCCTTCCGCGTCGACGCCGCCCTGCGGCCCGAGGGTCGGGCCGGGCCCCTGGCCCGGACGCTCGAGGGCTATCGCGGCTACTGGGACCGCTGGGCATCGGCCTGGGAATTCCAGGCCCTGCTCAAGGCCCGGCCGGTGGGCGGCGACGCCGACCTCGGTGCCCGCTTCGCCGCCGAGGCCGAGGAGGTGCTGTGGACACGGGTCTTCGGCGCCGACGAGCTCGCCGAGCTGCGCGCCATGAAGGCGCGCGCCGAGCAGCTCGTGACCCGCCGGGGCCGGGCCGGGCGTGACCTCAAGCTCGGCCCGGGCGGGATCCGCGACGTCGAGTTCGCCGTCCAGCTCCTCCAGCTCGTCCACGGCCGGCTCGACCCGGCCATCCGCCAGCGGGCCACCCTCGACGCCCTGGCCGAGCTGGGGGCGGCGGGCTACGTGGCGCCCGAGGACGCCGAGGCCCTGGCCGAGCAGTACCGGTTCCTCCGCACCGTCGAGCACCGGCTCCAGCTCGTCGAGCAGGAGCAGACCCACACCGTCCCCGAGGCCCACGGACCCCGCCGGCGACTGGCCCGGGTGCTCGGCTTCGAGGACGGCCCCGGCGCCGCCGCCGTCGAGCGGTTCGACGACGAGCTGCGCCGGCGGCTCGCCGAGGTCCGGGCCATCCACGAGCGCCTCTACTTCAGGCCCCTCCTCGAGGCCTTCGCCCTGGCCGGCGAGCCCGGCGGCCGCCGTGGCGGCGCCGTCGTCATGGGCCCCGAGGCGATCGAGCGGCGCCTCACCGCCTTCGGCTTCGCCGACGCCGGCCGGACCCGCGCCGCCGTGGAGGAGCTCGCCGGCGGGCTCTCGCGCAGCAACCGGCTCATGGGCCAGCTCCTGCCGCTCTTGCTGGACTGGCTGTCGCTCACCCCCGACCCCGACCTGGGGCTCCTCGGCCTCCAGCGCCTCGCCACCCAGCCGCACCACCGTGCCCTCGTCGTGGGCGCCTTCCGCGACTCGCCCGAGGCGGCACGGCGGCTGTGCCTCCTGCTCGGCTCGAGCCGCGCCCTGGCCGAGGCACTGGTGCGCAACCCCGAGTTGATCTCCCGGATCGACGACGACCGGGCCCTCGCCACCGCCGAGCGCGCCGAGCTCGTGACCGACGCCGGCCAGCGCCTTCTCAGGGCCGAGGACGACGACGCCGGGCGCCTGGCGCTGTGGCGGCTCCGCCAGGACCAGTTCGTCCGCACCGCGGCGAGGGACCTGCTCGGGATCGACGGCGTCGAGCAGGTGGGGGCCACGCTCACCGTCGTGGCCGAGGCGCTGCTCGAGGCCGCCCTGGCGCGGGTGGCGGAGCGGCCGGGCACCCCCGCCCTGTCCATCGTCGGCATGGGCCGCTTCGGCGGGGCCGAGCTCGCCTACGCGAGCGACCTCGACGTGCTCCTCGTCCACGATGCCGACGGCGAGGACGCCGTGGCGGCCACGACGGCGGCCGAGGCGCTCCTGCACCTCCTGCACGGGCCGAGCCCCGCCGCCCGGGTGGCCGCCTTGGACCTGGGACTGCGCCCCGAGGGCGCCCAGGGGCGCCTGGTGCGCGACGTCGAAGGCTACCGGCGGTACTACTGGCGCTGGGCCCAGACGTGGGAACGCCAGGCCCTCGTCCGGGCCCGCCCCGTCGCCGGCGACCGGGACCTGGCGGCGCGGTTCATGGCCGCCGCCGAGGAGTTCGTGTGGGGCGCCCCCCTCGGCGACGACGAGGTCGCCGAGATCCGTCGCATGAAGGCCCGCGTCGAACGCGAGCGGATCCCGGCGCGCGAGGACCCGCAGTTCCACCTGAAGCTCGGACGCGGCTCGCTGTCGGACGTGGAGTGGACGGTCCAGCTGCTCCAGCTCCGCCACGGCGTGCGCGGCCCCTCCACCATGGCCGCCCTCGACGAGCTCGTGGCCCGAGGCGCCATGGACGGCGCCGACGCCGCCGCCCTGCGCGACAGCTACCGCTTCTGCGAGCACACCCGCAACCGGTGGCACCTCGTCGGGGCCCTCCCCGGGGGCACCCCGCCCGGCGACGCCCTCCCCACGCGGGCGCACGACCTGTCGCGCCTCGCCCGCAGCCTCGCCACCACCCCGGCGAGCCTGCGCGACGACTACCGCCGCGTCACGCGCCGGGCCCGGCGGGTCACTGAGCGGCTCTTCTACGGCATCGAGGATGCGTAACTCAGGGCTAGCGTGGGCGGCGGTGGCGACGGCCGACGAGCGTGTCACCGGCACCGGGGACGGACCCGGGCCGGCCGAGGCGAGCGGGGACCTTCTCGAGGAGGCCCTCCGGCTCATGCCCGACGCCGCCATCGCCGTCGACGACGGCGGGCGCATCGTGGCCGCCAACGCCGCCGCCGAGCGGCTCTTCCGCTATCCGGCCGGGGGCCTCTCCGGCGTGTCGGTCGACAGCCTGGTGCCGGCTCGGCTGCGCACCCGCCACGTGGAGCACCGCCACACCTATGCCGACCATCCCATGCGCCGGCCCATGGGGGCGGGGCTCCAGCTGTGGGCCGAGCGCCGCGACGCCACCGAGTTCCCGGTGGACATCTCCCTCGTCCCCCTCGACTCCGACGGCCAGCTCCTCACCCTCGCCGCCGTGCGCGACATCACCACCCAGCGGGCCGACTGGGAGACCGAAGCCCGCCTGGCCGCCATCGTGGCCTCCTCCGACGACGCCATGTTCGCCCTCGACCTGGCCGGCGCCATCGGCGGCTGGAACCCCGCCGCCGAGCAGCTCTTCGGCTACCGCGCCGCCGATGTCATCGGCCGGTCGTTCTGGCGGCTCGTGCCGCCCAGCCTCCAGGCCCAGGTCGAGGAGCGCATGGGAAGGCTCCGGGCCGGGATGCGGGTGCCGACCCACGACACCCGCAGGGTGCGCGCCGACGGGACCGAGGTCGACGTGGCCGAGTCCATGTCGCTCGTCACCGACGCCGCCCGGCAGCCCACGGGCTACTCGGTGGTGCTCCGCGACATCACCGACCGCAAGCGTCAGGAGTCCGAGCTGCGCCAGCTGCTCGCCGAGAGCCAGCGACGCGAGCGGTGGCTGGCGGCCATCTCCGAGGTCCGCCTGGCCCTCTTCGGCGGCCCCGAGCAACCCCAATGGCTCGAGCTCATCACCCGCCGCGTGGCCGAGCTCCTCGACGCCGACGGCGTCATGGTGGCCCTGCCCGTGGCCGACGACCCCGACGACCTCCGGCTGGTGGCCGCCCGGGGCCGGAGCATCCTCGGTCCCGGCGACCTCGTGCCCATGGAACTCTCCCTGGCCGGCCGGGCCTTCCGGAGCGGGCAGCTCGTCGTCACCGAGGACCTCCGCACCGACTCGCCGGCGCCCGAGGGGCTCGTCGGCGACGTGGACATCGGGCCCATGGTGCTCGCCCCCCTGGTGAGCGCCAGCGGCCCCACCGGGGTGCTGCTCGTCACGCGCAGCGCCGGGCGGGCCGGGTTCGACGCCGAGGACGTGCGGCTGGTGGAGAGCTTCGCCCAGCAGGCCGGACTGGGCATCGAGCTGGCCCGGGCCCAGGCCGAGCGGGCCCAGTTCGTCCTCGTCGCCGACAGAGAGCGCATCGCCCGCGATCTCCACGACCACGTCATCCAGCGCCTCTTCGCCGTGGGGATGGGGCTCCAGGCCGCCGCCCACACCATCGCCGACCCCCGGGCGCTCGAGCGCATCGAGGAGTCGGTGGAGGAGCTCGACGCCACCATCCGCGACGTGCGCAGCACCATTTTCTCCCTCGAGGTGCAGGCCACCGAGCACGTGGAGAAGAGCACCCGCTCCCGCATCCTCGACGTGGCCTCCCTGGCCGCCCCGGCCCTCGGGTTCCAGCCCCGGCTCCAGTTCGAGGGGCCCATCGACACCCGCGTACCCGAGGAGTTCGTGCCCGACGTCCTGGCCGTGGTCCGCGAGGCGCTGTCCAACACGGCCCGCCACGCCGCCGCCCACTCGGTGGAGGTCCGCGTGAAGGCCGACCGCGACCACCTCGCCATCGCCGTCGTCGACGACGGGCGCGGCGCCGCCGACCGGACGCGCTCGAGCGGGCTCGCCAACCTCGCGGCGCGCGCCGAAGGCCGGGGCGGGACGATGTCGGTCGGCGACGGGCGCAACGGCAGGGGCACCCGCGTCGAGTGGACGGTGCCCCTCCCGGGCTGACCGTTTGCCGCCACCGGCATCGGGGAAGGTGCCGCGCATGACCACGACGGACCAGGCGCGCCCGAACGCCACGGCCGGCCTCGAACGACGGCCGACGGGCGAGCTGGTGGCGGCCATCGGCAACGACATCGTGACCCTGGTCCGCCAGGAGGCGGACCTGGCCAAGAAGGAGATCACCGAGGCGCTGGTGGCGCGCACGGTGGCGCTCGCCGTCGGGCTCGTGGCCGGTGTGCTGTCGGTGCTGATGCTCGTCTTCCTCGGCCTCGCCGCCTCCCAGGCGCTCGGCTACGAGATCCCCATGTGGGCGGCCCGGCTCACGGTGGCGGGGCTGCTCGGCGGCGTGATCCTGCTGTCGCTGCCGCTCATGGTCCGGTTCCTCCGCCGGCCCGAGCTGCGGCCCGCCGAGACCCTGCGGACGACGAAGGAAGACTTCGAGTGGGCCAAGGCACAACTGAAGCGGTAGCCCGCATCGAACGGACGCGGGCCCGGCTCGACGCCGAGGTCGACGAGCTCCAGCGCGCCGGGTCCCCCCCATGGTGGACGAGGCCAAGCACCGGGCCGAGGTGGGACTGGCCGTGGGCGGCGGCGCCGCGCTGGTGGCGCTGGCCGTGGCGCTCTTCGTGCGCCGCCGACGCCGGCGGCGGGCCGAACTGGACGGCCGGCTGCTCCTCGGCGCCCTCCGCCAGGCCCACGAGCAGGGCGAGGAGCTGAGGGCCGCCCTCCGCAAGGCCCTCCCGGAGATGGGCGCCGCGGTCCGCCGCGCCCTGCCCGACGAGGTGCCCGAGCCGATCGAGCGGCTGGCCGCCCGGATCGCCTCCTGAGGGCTAGGCGGCCGACCTCGAGGCAGCTGCCGGCGTGGCCGGGGGCAGGACCCCGGCCAGGCAGCGGAGCCGGTCGAGGGCCTTCTCCCAGGCCAGACGGTCCTGAAGCCACAGCAGGGCCCGCTCCCGGTCGTCCCCGCTCTCGTCTCGGCCGCGGATGTCAGATACGAACATGTATCTAGAATACCATCTCGCTACGTAGTGTCAAACCCGTGCCGACGGCGCCGGGGGGCGGCACAATGACGGGGTGGCCGTCGAGCGCTGGACCCCTGAGCGCCGCCGGGAGCTGACCAGGACCGCCCTCATCGAGGCCGCCGCCCAGGTCTTCGCCCGCCGGGGCCTCTACGGGGCCTCCCTCGACGAGATCGCCGAGACGGCCGGCTTCACCCGAGGGGCGATCTACAAGAACTTCGACGACAAAGAGGGCCTCTTCCTCGCCACCGTCGACCACCACAACCAGCGGATCCTGGCCGCCTTCTCCGAGTGGTTCGAGGAGCATCCCCCCGACGGGGGCTCACTCGACCAGGCCCAGCTGGCCGACGGCTTCCGGCAGATCCTGGCCCGGGACCCCGAGTGGTTCGCCCTCGATCTCGAAGCCCGCCTCTACGCCCTGCGCAATCCCGAGTTCCGGGCCCGCTACGTGGCCAACGCCCGCCAGATGACCGAGGCCGTGGCCCACTTCCTCCAGGATCTCGCCCGCTCGGCGCCGCTGCGGTGGAAGATCCCTCCGGCGCGGCTGGCCCACCTCCTCGAGGTGTCGGCCGAGGGGTTCATGGCCTGGGCCTTCCTCGACCCCGACGACGGGGCGCTGTTCAAGAGCTTCTTCGAGCTGCTCCTCGGCACCATCGTGGAGGAGCGCCCCTGACCGGGCACGGTCCCTATCCGGCGTCCTCCACGGCGATGCGCAGGGTGCGCAGGGCCAGGGCCACGAGGTGGTACTGGCCCACCAGCATGACGAGCTCGATCGACCCGGCGTCTCCGAGGGCGCCGTGGACCTGGGCCCAGGCGTCGTCGCCGAGCGCCCAGCGCTCGTGCATCTCGTCCACGGCCCCGAGCACGACGCGGTCCTCCTGCGCCCAGGGGTGGTCGTCGAGCGGGCGGCGAAGGGCGGCCAGCTCGTCGCCGGTCACCCCCACCTGGGCGGCGGCGGCGGCGTGGTGCCTCCACTCGTAGTCGGCGCCACAGCGCGCCGCCGTGCGCAGGATCGACAGCTCTCTCGTCCGGGGCGCCAGCCTGCCGTCGAGGAGCGAGCCGCCGAAGCCCACGAAGCTGCGGAAGAGCGCCGGGTGCCGGCCCAGGGTGGTGAAGATGTTGAGGGCGTGCTCGGGCCCTCCGGCCACGTCGGCCAGGAGGACGAGGAGGTCGTCCCACTCCTCGGGAGGGAGGGGTTCGAGACGCGGCGGCCCCGGCTCGGCCGGAGGCGGCCAGCCGCCGGGGCTCATGCCGGCGCCGGGGCGGCCCGGTGGAGCGTCGAGCGCAGGTGCGGGGTGTCGGGCAGGCCGACGGCGGCCATGTCGAGGGTGGTGCGCAGGCGGTCGCCCTCGACCGAGAGGCGCCGGGCGATGGCCGAGACGTCCTTGGCCGTCGAGGCGCAGGCGACGGCCCGGCTGCGCAGCTCGAGCTCGGTGCCGGTGCGCCTGCCCTCGCTGAGCTCGACCACCCCGCTCGGATGGGCGACGACGAGCTCGACGGCGCCGGGCTGGCCGGGACGGAGATAGCCCGCCTCCACGTGCATGGGCCGGCCGTCCTCGGCGCTCCAGGACCGTTGGCGGTAGTGCAGGAAGGGCCGGCCGTCGTGGCCGAAGCAGAGCTCCTCCCGGTAGCGGAAGGGCTGCACCGTCGGATAGCCCCCCTCCCCCTCCCCCTCCCACCGGCCGAGGAGGAAGGCGAGGTCGCGCAAGGCCGGGTGCAGGGGCACGTCGACGGGGGGGACCGTCACCGGGCCAGGGTAGATCGTCGCCGCCGGGTCGGCCGTCGCCCCCGGCCGGCGCCGGTGGAGCACGATGGGGCGATGAGCGGCGCCGACCCCCGGGCGCGGACGCGGGCCTGGGAGGGGGCACGGGGGGTGGCCCGGCGCGGGGCGGCCGCCGCCGGGCGGCGGCTCGTCGTCGTGCTGGGCGGTCCCCGCCGGACCCGGGTCATCGTGGTGCTCGCCTGCGTCCTCGCCCTCTCGAGCGCCGACACCGCCACGGTGGGGGCCTCCGCCATCGAGCTGCGCCGGGGGCTCGGCATCGACAACACCGACATCGGCCTCCTCGTCGCCGTCACCTCGGTGGTGGGGGCCGTCTTCTCCCTGCCCTTCGGGGCCCTCGCCGACCGGATCCGGCGCACCTTCCTCCTGGGCGTGGCCGTCCTCACCTGGGCGGCGGCCATGATCTGGAGCGCCACCGCCACCAGCTTCGGCCAGCTGCTCGAGGCGCGGGTGTTCCTCGGCGCCGTCACCGCCGCGGCCGGGCCGGCGGTGGCGTCGCTCGTGGGGGACTACTTCGCCAGCGGCGAGCGGGGCCGGGTCTACAGCTACGTGCTCACCGGCGAGCTCCTCGGAGCCGGGGTGGGCTTCACCGTCACCGGCGACGTGGCGGCGCTGTCGTGGCGGCTGGCCTTCGTCATCCTGGCCATCCCGGCCCTGGTGGTGGCCTGGTTGGTCTTCGCCCTTCCCGAGCCCCGGCGGGGGGGCCAGGAGGCCCTGGTCCCCGACGCGCCAGCCGGGGCCGGGAGCGAGCCTCCGCCCCCTCGCCCTGCCGAGGCGGCCCCCGGACCCGACGGGTCGGCCCCCACCGGGGTGACCGACGCCCAGCAGCTCGCCCTCGACCGGCACGTCGCCCCCGATCTCCGCCTGGCCCGCCGGGCCTGGCCGGGCATGCGGTTCATGGCGGCGGTGCGCTACGTGCTGCGGGTGCGGACGAACCTGGCCCTCGTCGTCTCGGGCGCCTGCGGCTACTACTTCCTGGCCGGGGTGCAGACCTTCGGGGTCGAGTTCGTCCGCGACCAGTACGCCGTGGGCCAGGTGCTCGCCAACTTCCTCCTCCTCGTGGTCGGCGCCGGCGCCGTCCTCGGCGTGGTGGGCGCCGGGCCCCTCGGCGACGCCCTCCTCCGGCGGGGGTACCTGCGGGGGCGGGTGATGGTGGCGGCGGTGTCGGCGACGCTGGCGGTGGGGCTGCTCGTCCCCGCCCTCGTGACCCACAGCGCCTTCACCGCCCTGCCCTACATCGTGGTGGCGGCCGGGGCCCTCTCGGCCCAGAACCCCCCCATCGACGCGGCGCGCCTCGACATCATGCCGGCGTGGCTGTGGGGACGCGCCGAGGGGGTCCGCACCTTCCTGCGCACCGGGGCCCAGGCCCTGGCGCCACTCCTCTTCGGTGCCGTCTCGGACTACATCTTCGGCGGGGGGCACACCGGGCTCCGGTGGACCTTCGTGGTCATGCTCGTCCCCCTCGCCGCCAGCGCCTTCATCCTGTACCGGGCCGCAGGGAGCTACCCGGCCGACGTGGCCACCGCGGCGGTGGCCCAGCTGCAGGCCGACGAGGCCGCCGCCGGGCGGGAGCGGCCCCGGCGCTGAGCCCGGGCCCTCAGCCGCCCGCCTCGCCGAGGTCGCACCAGACCGACTTGCCGTGCTCGGGCACCGGCGTCCATCCCCAGCGCGCCGCCAGGCGGTCGACGATGAGCAGTCCCCGCCCCCGGTCCTTCTCGGCGGCCCCGGGCCCGAGCACGGGTGGCCGGGGATCGCCGTCCTCGACCTCGATGTGGAGCGACCCGCGGCGCGCCTCGAGGCGCAGCTCGATGTCCCCCGGCCTGGCATCGGCGTGGAGGACGGCGTTGGCGACGAGCTCGCTCACGGCCAGGACGGCCGACTCCTCGTCGACGGCGGGCGGCGACGGCGACCCGGCGGGCCGCTCGGCCAGCGACGCCAGGAACGACCGCGTGGCGGCGCGGGCCGCGGCCGCCGAGGAGGACTGGCTCGGGAAGCACCAACGGGCGCGCCGGGCGGCGGGGGTCATCGCCGGCCCCGCCGGGTGCCGGCGATCCGGGCGCGGGGCGCGGTTCGGGGGCGGTGGCCGGGGGTGAGCGCGTCTTCGAGGGTCAAGGCCCGGTCAACTCCTCCCGCCGTGGAGGAACGCCGCAGGACGAAAGCCCGATACCCGAGGGAGGCCGCCCCTACGCCTGGGTGGCGTCCATCACGAGGATGACGCCGATGACCTCGCCCTCGCTGCGCAGAGGCGTGACCCGCACCTGGCACTCGACGGCCCTGCCACGGCGGTTGAGCGCCGGCAGCCGGAGCTCCTCGGCGTCGGCGCCGCCGGTGAGGCATTGGCGGATGGGAGCCCGGAGCTGGTCGACGGGCAGGCCGATGTCGAGGTTGAGGAAGTGCGATCCCTCCACCTCGTCGGCGCGCAACCCCCACATGTCCTCGGCCACGGCGTTCCAGGCCCGGACGGCCATGTCGCGGGTGAGCACGACCACGCCGGAGGTGAGGCTGGAGAGGATCGACTCCAGGAAGCCGTTCACCTGGTCGAGGGCGGTGCTCCGATCGCGCAGCTCGCCGTTGGCCGTCTCGAGCTCCTCGTTGGTGGACTGGAGCTCCTCGTTCATGGTCTCGAGCTCCTCGTTGGTGGAGTGGAGCTCCTCGTTCGTCGTCTCCAGCTCTTCGTTGGTGGACTGGAGCTCCTCGTTCGTCGTCTCGAGCTCCTCCACCGTCGACTGGAGCTCCTCGTAGGCGCTCTCGAGCTCCCGCTGCGACCGCTCGAGGTCGTCGCGCAGCTGCTTGTAGCGTCCGACCTGCAGGTAGCTGACGACGACCCCGGCGACGCCCTCGTCGTCGAAGGGGAGCACCGAGACGTCGAGGTACTCGAGCTGGCCGGAGGGGGTTGTCCACTCCACGTCGGGGACGGTGACGGGCCGTCTGGTGGCCAGCGCCTCGTCGACGAGCGACCGGAGCTCGATGGGGCGGTAGGAGACCTGCAGGTCCTTG
>JAGWNV010000280.1 GCA_028872975.1 Acidobacteriota bacterium | reverse complement strand
GCCTCCTCGGCCACGAACATGGCCCTGCCCTTCACGAGAGCCACCACGTCGGCTCCGGCGTCGGGGGTCAACTTGGCGTGGAGGTGGAAGGCACCCTCCGGATCGAGCCAGTGACGCAGGAACCGGGACTTGCGGATGTTGGCCACCCGCCGGGTCTCGTCGTCGCGCGCCGCCTTCACGAGCGCGGCCCGGTGTTGGAGGGCCTTCAGGCTCAGGTAGCCGGCCGCCTCGATCAGATCCTCCTCGCTCCTGGGATCGGCGATGGCGGCGTCGGCGATGACCTCTACCTGCCGGGCCGAGAGGACCCCATTGCGCAGCGCTTCCCGGGTTGTGGGCAGCCCGGGGAGCCTGGCGGCGGTGTCCAGGGTCGAGATCGCCTCCCCCACCGAGATCTTCGCCTTCTGGGCCAGCCACGCCCCGGCCGACCGGTGTCCCTCCTCCCGCCAGGTCATGCACTGAGAAGCGCGCCGGGCGAAACCGAGGCGTCCGGCGGCGACGGCCCGCTCGAGCTTCACGAACCGCTCGAGCACGAGGGAGGCCTCCGCGCCGGTGACCCGGTCGGGGTCGACGTCGGCGACCACCCCCCTGACGGCCTCGAGGGCCTCGTCCAACCGGACGAGGGCACCGCCGGCCGCTGCCGGCGACGCCTCCGCCGGCGCTTCGGCTGTAAGCACTGTCATGGCCCGAGGGTCCCACCCCGGTGTGACACCGGGCGGGGAGGGACCGCCGGCTCAGCCCCTCAGCCGCCGGAGCTCGGCCACGACGGCCTTCCCGTCGGCCTTCCCCGAGGTGGCCTTCATCACCTGGCCGATGAAGAACTGGGCCAGCTTGTCCTCACCGGACCGGAACCGCTCCCACTCCGGGGGGTTGGCTGCGACGACGTCGGCCACCGTGGCGGCGAGCCGGTCGGCGTCCATGGCTTCGAACCCCTTCCGGCGGGCGATCTCGGCGGGGTCCCCGCCATGCTCGAGGAGCTCCCCGAGCACGGCCTTGGCCTGGGTGGCGGTGATCGTCCCCTCCTGCTCCAAGAGGAGCAGTGCCCGGAAGGCCTGCGGGTCCACCTTCCGGCTCCCCTCGGCGTCGGCGGCCGCCTCGTTGGCGGTCCGGGCCAGCGCCAGGCCGGCACCCACCCCGCCCTCGACGGCCGCCACCACGAGCGCGTCGAGCTCCTGCTCCACGACGGTGGCGATCTGGTCGTCCTGGGCGGCGGCGACGGCCCCCTCGGGGGCCACGAGGGACCGCAGGCGGGCTCGTCGCTCGGCCGGCATCGGCGGAAGGGCCGACGCCACCTCCTCCTGCCATCCGGCGTCGGGGGCGACGGGAACGAGATCGGGCTCGGGGAAGTACCGGTAGTCGAAGGCCTCCTCCTTCGACCGGAGGGCGACGGTCCGTCCCGCCTCCTCGTCCCAGTGCCGGGTCTGCTGGACGACCCGGTCCCCGGCCCCCACCACCTCGGTCTGCCGGGCGATCTCGTGGTCGATGGCCCGGACCAAGGACCGGAGGGAATTCAGGTTCTTGATCTCGCACCGCGTCCCGAGCTCCGCCGAGCCCACCGGCCGAATGGACACGTTGGCGTCCACCCTCATCGACCCCTCCTCCATCCGCCCGTCGGAGGCACCGGTGGCGACGAGGATGGACCGGAGCTCCCCCGCGTAGGCCCGGGCCTGGCCGGAGGTCCGGAGATCGGGCGCCGAGACGATCTCCACGAGGGGGACCCCGGCCCGGTTGTAGTCGACGAGGGCGTGCTCGGCGTCGTGGATCCGGCCCCCGCCACCGACGTGGGTCGTCTTGCCGGTGTCCTCCTCCAGATGGGCCCGCACGATCCCCACCCGTGACCCGTCGGGGAGCTCGAGATAGCCGTCGACGTTGATCGGCTCGTCGTACTGGCTGACCTGATAGTCCTTCGGCATGTCCGGATAGAAATAGTTCTTCCGGTGGAAGACCGAGGGCCGGACCTCGCAGTGGAGGGCCATCCCGATCCGCATGGCCAGCTCCACGGCGCCGGCGTTCAGCACGGGCAGGGACCCAGGGAGGCCGAGGCAGACCGGGCAGACGTTGGTGTTGGGCTCGTCGCCGAAGGCGTTCCGACAGCCGCAGAAGAGCTTGGTGGCCGTGGCCAGCTCGCAGTGGACCTCGAGGCCGATGACCGATTCGAAGTCGGGCATCTCAGGGCCCTCCCACCGCGCCGGCGAGGAGCTCTGGGTCGGAGACGGCCGGGGTCCCAGGCTCCGGCGCCGACGCCTCGACCACCGCCGCCGCCCGCAGGAGGACCGACTCGCCGAGCGCCGGGGCCAGCACCTGAACGCCGATGGGCAGTCCGGCCTCGTCCCGGCCGAAGGGGACGCTCGCAGCGGGATGCCCGGCCAGGTTGGAGGCCACCGAGAAGACGTCGGAGAGGTACATGGCCCAGGGGTCCTGCACCTTGTCGCCGATGGCGAAGGCGGTCGTGGGTGTGGTGGCCCCGAGGAGGACGTCGGCACGCTCGTAGGCCTTCTCGAAGGCCCGGATGATGACCGTTCGGACTTTCTGGGCCTGTCCGTAGTAGGCGTCGTAGTACCCGGCGGAGAGGGCGTAGGTCCCGAGCATGATCCGCCTCTTCACCTCGGCCCCGAACCCGGCGGCCCGGGTGGCGGCATTCATGGCTTCCACGTCCTCGGCGTCGACCCGGAGCCCGTAGCGGACCCCGTCGTAGCGAGCCAGGTTCGAGGAGGCCTCGGCGGGGGCCAGGAGGTAATAGGCCGGGAGGGCGTGACGAACTTCTGGCACCGAGCACTCCTCGACGTCCGCCCCGGCGGCGGCGAGGGCCTCGGCGGCCGCCTGCACGGCGGACCGGATGGCCGGCTCGGCGTCCTCGAATAGCTCCCGAACGACCCCCACCCGGAAGCCGCCGACCCCCTCCCCGATGGTGGCCGTGACCCGGGGCGGCGGCCGGTCGAGACAGGTGGAGTCGAGCGGGTCGTGACCCCCGATCACGTCGAAGCAGGCCGCCGCGTCGGCCACGGTCCGGCCGAAGGGGCCGATCTGGTCGAGGGAGCTGGCGAAGGCGACGAGGCCGTAACGGGAGACGAGCCCGTAGGTGGGCTTCAGACCGACCACCCCGCAGAGGGCGGCGGGCTGCCGGATCGATCCCCCCGTGTCGGACCCGAGGGCCAGGGGCGCGAGCCCGGCGGCGACGGCGGCCGCCGATCCCCCGGAGGAGCCCCCGGGAACCCTGCTCGTGTCGTGGGGGTTCCGACTGGGGCCGAAGGCGGAGTTCTCGGTGGAAGACCCCATGGCGAACTCGTCGAGGTTGGTCTTACCGATCACCACCGCCCCGGCAGCAGCGAGCCGGGTCACGACCGTGGCGTCGTAGGGCG
>JAGWNV010000279.1 GCA_028872975.1 Acidobacteriota bacterium | reverse complement strand
CGGGGTGACGGTGGTGTCGGGGCTGGCCGACGGCATCGCCGGTGCCGTGCTGCGCGGCGCGCTCGACGCCGCCGACCACGCCACCGGGTCCGCCCGGCGCGCTGCGGCGGTGCTCGGCACCGGCCACGACGCCGCTGCCGGCGCCGAGCAGGAGCAGCTGCGCCGCCGGCTGGCCGGGTCGGGCCTCGTGCTCTCCGAGCTCCCGCCCGGCGCCCCGAGCGCGCGCTGGCGCTTCGCCTCCCGCCACCGGATCGTCGCCGCCCTGGTCGACCTGATCGTCGTGGTGGAGGCCCACGACGGCGATATGCGAGGTGCCGTGACCGCCGCCCGGCGCCGCCGCGTGCCGGTTGCGGCCGTGCCCGGGTCGGTGCGGAGCGGCGCCTCGGCGGGCACCAACGCGCTGCTCGTGCACGGAGCGGCCTGCGTGCGCGACGGGCCCGACGTGCTCGCCCTGTTGTCCGGCCACACCGGCTGGACGCCGGCGCCCCCGCCGGGAGGCGGCCGGCGGCGCTCCTCTGGGGAGGCTCCGGCGGTGCCGCCCCCGGGCGAGCTCGGCGCCGCCGTGCTGGCCGCCGTCAGCGCGGCGCCGGCCGACATCGACGCCATCGCCCGGTGGACCGGCGCCCCCGTCGGCAACGTGGCGCTTTCCCTCGAGCAGCTGGCCGCCGCCGGCCTGGCGCGCGCCGAGGGGGGCTGGTGGCGCGCCGCACCGGCCCGGCGGTGAGAGCCTGGGGCGTGGTCCTCCTCGTCGACGGCATGAACGTGATCGGGAGCCGGCCCGACGGCTGGTGGCGCGACCGGGCCGGGACGCGCCGGGCCCTCGTGACCGCCGTCGCCGCCGCTGTCGCCGAGGACGAGGTGACGGTCGTCTTCGACGGCAGTGCCGCGCCCGGCGAGGAGGAGGCCGCCTCCGCCCAGGGGGTCCACGTCGAGTTCGCCCCCGGCGGCCCCAACGCCGCCGACGACCGGATCGTCGCCGTGCTGCGCGCCGAGGCCGATACCGCCTCGGTCACCGTGGTCACCTCCGACGCCGCCCTGGCGGAGCGGGCCCGCGCCCTCGGGGCCACCGTCCGGTCGGTGGGCAGCTTCCGGCGGATGCTCGACCGGTAACCGCCCTGCGCCCGTGCAGCCGCCATGGGCCGAGGGAAGGCGAGGTCAGCCGAGGGCGGTGCGGGGGTCGACGGCGTGTCGGCCGAGGGCCTCGGCGGTCACCTCGTTGGTGAGGGCGCCGCCCACGGTGGCGACGCCCGGGACGAGGGCCGGCTCCACGTCGAGGGCGGCCCGGACCCCGTGGGAGGCGAGGGTCACGGCGTAGGGGACGGTGGCGTTGGTGAGGGCGTAGGTGGAGGTGTGGGGCACGGCGGCGGGCATGTTCCCGACGCCGTAGTGGACGACCCCGAAGCGCTCCACGACGGGCTGGGCATGGGTGGTCTCGGT
The DNA here is from genome assembly GCA_028872975.1 of Acidobacteriota bacterium. Classification (GTDB taxonomy): domain Bacteria; phylum Actinomycetota; class Acidimicrobiia; order Acidimicrobiales; family UBA8190; genus UBA8190. The sequence continues at coordinate 1,938 of JAGWNV010000279.1, read as the reverse complement.
GGTGGTGGCGATGCAGCCTCCCTGGTCCACCGCCACGTCGACGATCACCGAGCCGGGGGTCATGGCCCGCACCATGTCCTCGGTCACCACCACCGGCGCCCGGCCACCGGGGACGAGCACGGCGCCGATCACGAGATCGGCGTCCACCACCGAGCGCTCGACCACGGCGCGGTTCGAGGCGAGGGTCATGATGCGGCCCCGGTGGATCTGGTCGACGACCCGGAGGCGGTCGAGGTCGCGGTCGAGGAGGAACACCTCGGCCTCCATGCCCTGGGCGATCCAGGCGGCGTTCAACCCCACCGTGCCGGCCCCCACCACGACGACGCGGGCCGGGCGCACGCCGGGGGCGCCGCCCATGAGGACCCCCCGGCCGCCCTGGGCCCGCTCCAGGAAGTGGGCGCCCACCTGTGGCGCCAGGCGCCCCGCCACCTCGCTCATGGGAGCGAGCAGCGGCAGCCCCCCCGCCGCGTTGCGCACCGTCTCGTAGCCGACGGCGGTGGTGCCGGCGGCGAGGAGGGCTTCGGCCACGGCCGGATAGGCGGCGAGGTGGAGGTAGGTGAAGAGGACGAGATCGGGGCGCAGGTACCCGAACTCCTGCGGCTGCGGCTCCTTCACCTTGCAGACGAGCGCCGCCGACCAGGCGCCGTCGGTGTCCACGAGCTCGGCCCCGGCGGCGACGAAGTCGGCGTCGGGGAGCGCCGAGCCGGCTCCGGCCCCCGACTCGACGAGCACCCGGTGGCCGTGGGCGGTGAGCTCCCGGGCCCCGTCGGGGGTGAGGGCCACGCGGTTCTCGCCCGGCTTCACCTCGGTGGGGATGCCGACGATCACGCTGGCGCAGGCTACCTGCGTGGTCCCCGGCGGTCGGGGAGGCCCGGGCCCCGGGGAGGGCCGGTGGGGCGACGAAGTAGCCTCCGAGTCGTGAGCGACACGCGCATCGAGACCGACTCCATGGGGCCAGTCGAGGTCCCTGCCGACCGGTACTGGGGCGCCCAGACGGCCCGCTCGCTCGTCCACGTCTCCATCTGTGCCGACACCATGCCCCGGGAGGTGATCCGGGCCTTCGGCATCCTGAAGGAAGCCGCCGCCCGGACCAACGCCGAACTGGGCCGGCTCGACCCCCAGCTGGCCGAGCTCATCGTGGAGGCGGCCCGGGAGGTGACCGAGGGGAGCCTCGACGACGAGTTCCCCCTCCGGATCTGGCAGACCGGCAGCGGCACCCAGACGAACATGAACGCCAACGAGGTCATCGCCAACCGGGCCATCGAGCTCGCCGGGGGCGAGCGGGGATCGAAGACGCCGGTGCACCCCAACGACCACGTCAACATGTCCCAGTCGTCGAACGACACCTTCCCGACGGCCATGCACATCGCCGCCGCCGAGCAGGTCGAGCACGCCCTCCTGCCGTCGCTGCGGGCGTTGCGCCAGGCGCTGTCGGCCAAGGCCGAGGAGTTCGCCGACGTCGTGAAGATCGGTCGGACCCATCTCATGGACGCCGTGCCCCTCACCTTGGGCCAGGAGATCTCCGGCTACGTGGCCCAGCTCGACGCCGACGCGGCCCGCCTGCAGGGATGCCTGCCGGCCCTCTACGAGCTGGCCCTGGGGGGCACCGCCGTCGGCACCGGCCTCAACACCCATCCCGAGTTCGGCGCCCGGGCCGCCGCCCACATCGCCGAGCGCACCGGCCTGCCCTTCGTCCCGGCCCCGAACTTCTTCGCCGCCCTGGCCGCCCACGACGCCCTGGTGCAGGCGAGCGGGAGCCTCCGGACCCTGGCCGTCTCGCTCATGAAGATCGCCGACGACGTCCGCTGGCTCGGCTCGGGTCCCCGGGCGGGGCTGGGGGAGCTGGTGCTCCCTCCCAACGAGCCCGGGTCCTCGATCATGCCGGGGAAGGTCAACCCGACCCAGTGCGAGGCCATGATCATGGTCTGCATCCAGGTG